>JBDTKB010000365.1:0-4784 GCA_039935555.1 Ginsengibacter sp.
CTGTGGGATGCGGCCATGGCTTCCAAACCAGAGTTTATAAAAGCAGAAGTAAAAGTGGACCATCTTTTATCTGAGCGTAAACGCCCGGTAATTGCCAAGGCACCGAAGGGCGACAGTTTTAAGCCGGGTGGATGGGGCGGGGTAGTTGTACCCGTGAAAAATCTTGGTTTTAATCCAGCCGAACCCGTTGTAACTGTGTATGGTGAATGGTTTGTGCCTACAGTAACTCCCATACCAAATGAACCCGCCGGAGGCCAAACTGTTGGCTTTTGGGTAGGTATAGATGGTTTTGGAAACAACCAGGTGTTACAGGCCGGCATTGCAGCTACAGTATCAGGAAACAGCGTCAACTATTGGGTTTGGACGGAATGGTATCCCATTGGCGCCATACAGGTTACGAACTTCCCCATCAAGCCCGGCGACTATTTAACGGTTTTAGTTTGTGCGAACCAGCCCAATCATGGCTTCTGCTCTATCCTAAATAAAACAACCAACCAGGCTACAAGTATTGGTATAACTCCACCTGCCAATACAACATCAATTGGTGCTACAGCCGAATGGATTGTTGAAGGGATTTCTTCAATATTACCGGTCTTCTCAACCGTGGTATTTTCCAACTGCAGCGCAGGTACGAAGAACCACAAAATGAATACTAACGGAGGTGTGATAACCGAAATTACCGGTGTTGGTGGCGCAAACCTAACCGCCGCAAGCATCCTGTCAGGTACAAGTTGCATGGTGAAATGGTTGAAGTCGAGCTAGGAAACATTTAGTCAACTCATTGGCGCAAGCAATTAGTTTTTTTAATATTAGCAGTTGTTGAATGAAAAGGATGGCGATTGTTTGGTTACTTAAATATTCTTAGAAGTGCCAAACATTTTAATTTTCAGTCAGAGACTTTTCTATTAAACGCAAGGTAAAATTGGTAACTGAAGAAGCGGTTGATGCGGACTAATATAAATGTTTGGCGGGAGCTTGTTAATAATTTTTGTTTACCAGGTCTTTTAAATAATCGCTTGTTATTTCATTTTCTGTAATTGATGATAATCCATCGTAATCTTTTAATTGCGTTGCAAGCTCTTTCATGGCTTTCATGGCGATTTTTAAAAATCCCGGGCCCAGGCTAACCCTTGCAACGCCTATTTTATTTAGTGTTATTAGGTTTGGAATACCTGCAATTGCTGAAACATTGAGCGGTAAATCAACGCCTGCAATAATTTGTTTTATTGCATCTTCCCGGTTCACTACAATTGGGAAAAATCCATCTGCCCCTGCCTCTTTATAGGCTGATCCTCTTTTTATAACTTCAGTTAGTTTTGCACTTTCACCGGCAAAATCATTTTCATATAAATAGACATCTGTTCTGGCATTAATAAAAAGCGGGATATCTTTTTCATCGGCAACTTTTCTTATCAGCCTGATCCTTTTACATTGGGTTTCAATTGATAGAAGAGCCTTAGTTTTTTTGTCCGTGTCTTCAAAATTAATTCCAACTATCCCTGCATCAAGAAGCAATAATATATTTTTCTGAAGTTGACTATCATTACCAGCATACCCGCTTTCAATATCGGCTGTCACAGGAATGGTAATGCTACTCGTAATTTTCTGTAATAATTTTAATAAATCACTAAATGGAATATTTTCCCCATCGTTATATCCATTCGCGTATGCAACAGACGCACTGGCCGTTGCAACAGCCGGATATTCCAAACGCTCCAATAATAATGCTCCAATCGGATCCCAAATATTTGGCAATATCAATAGTTTGCCAGAATGGTGGAGCTCACTAAAATATCTTGCTTTTTCTTTTTGCGTAATATTCTTCATTGGTATAATATTTTATTATAAAACATTTCATTTTTCAATTTTAAATGTCACTCATTGATGCGCTACAAATTCAGTTGGCTATTGCAATAGCTGTTTTCAAATTTTAAAAATAGATGGCATCATAAAAATAAAATGTTTTTCTTTATTTTTTTTTGAACAATTATTTCGGCTTTATCATTTTTTAATCCATGTCGAAAGCCACGATATCATTTGATTTTGCAAACATTGTCACCGCTATTTTTGAGTCTTCCATGTAAAGCAAAAATTATGGAAAAGAAGTGATCAAGATGGCTAAAAATTGAATTGACTTTCTAACTGCGTTTTCTTCGTCTTTGTTGTAGAAAATGGCCGGGGTTTATTAACCGGAATTTTTGTTGATGCATCCTTCCAATGGCTACTCATTATAAACAATAGCAGAAACCTTCAAATAAAAAAAAGGACCATTATAAATAATGGCCCCGAAATAAAAAAACACTAAAAATTTATAGATCGTTTTTCATAAGCTTGCTTAATATGTTGCGAAAGTGGATATTGTATTCTTGCCATGGTAGCTTCCATTATATGCGGCGGTATAACTTCTTGTGGGAACTAAGCCTGGCACTAAAGTTTTTACCAGCAATGGGGTAGTGGTGCCCGTCGGGTAAACGTACAATGTGTCTGTTAAACCAGATGCATAAGGAATAAAATCTGTTACCTGGTTAGTAGCAACATTGCTGAATACCGGGGCGCTGTTTCCTTTCCTGAATGAATATACATCCACATTGCCTACAGGTGTTGCGTTATAAATGAAATTTGCAAAACGAAGCATGCTGGTTGTATCCTTTGGAATAACGATGTTGTTTAAAACCGTTACTTGTTTTACAGCGGTAATTGTATCATAAGTAAAAATGGTATAGCTTTTTCCTGCGTCAAAATTTTGGCTAAAATTAAGCGGAGTCTGCATAGAAGTTGACAAGGTATCTTTAATAAGAAAAGACCTTGAACCCGGCGCAACAGTGAAGGAATATGCAGTGCCCGGAAATATCCCGCCAGCGGCTAACGCGGCTCCCGAAACGGGAACGCCATCTACGTAAACATAGTTGCGCGTTGCTTTTACCGTAGCGCTAAAAACCTGCACGGCAGCAACATTGCTCAAATTAGTTTGCAAAGGAGCAACTTGCGGAACGTCCTTACTACAGGATAAATAAAACGTAGATATGGAAGCGATTCCAAAAGTGAATATGATTGATTTTAAAATTTTCATTTTAAGTAATTTTTTTTGATAAATAATTAAGGCTGTGAAAACCAAAGTTCATAAGTATTGTAATCCGGATTTATGGCTCCAATCCTTGTCAGCTCCGGAATATCATACAGGTATTCTGAATTATATCTTGGTCTGGCCCTGTAAACATACTTTCCGTTGTTTGTAGAAATAAGGTAATTTATAGGAGAAGTTGGAGGAGGCATAAACGCTGAATAAACCTGGTGTCCGGTAGAAGGATCTACATCAATGTAGTGATACTTGCGCATATCAACCCAGGTTTGGTGAGTGCCCCAGCCATACAGGGCAATATATTTCTGTAACATTATCTGTGACAAAGTCAGGCTATCCGGAGTGCCGGGCACCACCGCGGAATTGATAAGATAATTTGTCTTCATTGTAGAAGTAATTGCATGACCCGCAGGAATATTAAAAGAATAGCTCGTCGTCAACAAATCAAAATCCAGGCTTATTCCATTTGTGTATGCTGCCAGTGCAGTTGCTTTATCTCCTTTATGAAAGGCCGCTTCAGCAATGATAAACTGCATTTCCGATGCAGTCATCATCGGCCATGGGCTTGTATTATTATATACAAATTTTGCGCTATCATTTGTTCCGTTAGTTGCATTAACCATTGGGTTTCTCCAGAAATTTTTTGGATAGTCTCCTGTTGGCGTAGTTCCGTTGAGGTATTGTGTAACACCCAACCATGGCAGAACCCCTTTAAAAGTGCCATTCATATTTTCGCTGAGTAAGTACCAGGCGCGTGGATCATTTACCCCTGTAAATGTTGTATCGTTAACTCCTGACATTAGGTCGGCAATATATTCTCCCTGCCTGATAGTTCCGATGTTGGAACGTGTTGGGCCGAAGTAACTATTAAAACCATTGCTGCTGTTGGCACCGGAAAATGTTGCTATAATATTATCATCGTTTGTAGTACAGGAAAGGCTTGCATATTTTATGGCAGAATCCGCGAAGTGATTTGTCGCATACAATTGTTTACTGCTTAAATCACTATAAGAACGCGCCAGGATGCCGTAGACAAATTTTTGCCACTTACTAATATTTCCTTTATTAAAATAAGCATCGCTGGCTGCAAGATTTGTATTATTTACATTGCCATCTGTTCTGCTCAAATTACTTAGCGCTCTAAAACAAAATACCCTGCAACTATCGTAAAACTCCGGCTGTGCGTCGTAATGAAATTGAGATAAACTTGTATTAAAAGCTTCCTTCAAAATGGCATCTCCATATTGGTTGGTTAAAGTAAGCCAGTCCCACGCTCTAACCGCCTGCGCGACACCTACAAAATCCCATTTTTGTTGTTCAGTACCCCATTCGATAATTCTATTTACATTTTGTCCGTGGCCATAATACACTGCCGCCCAAATAGCGCCTGTGTTATCACTTCCTATGGTACCGCCCATTGAACCGTAATTTTCACCATTTGCGGTGGATCCCCAATATTGAATATAACGCCCCAATAATATATCATCCTGCTGAACTCCATAATTGGTACCTGCTGCAGAATTAAAAGCTGTGAAGGCCCCTATTACACCAGGTAATATAGTTTCGATTGGAACAACTACCGGCGCATTGGGATTAAGATAGGCGTCATCAATTTTTTTCTTGCAGGAAGTAATCCCCAGCATGCCAAAAGCACTAAGAAAAAGTATTGATTTAAAAATTTTGTTTTGCATATAAATATTTTTTA
>JBDTKB010000366.1:0-5488 GCA_039935555.1 Ginsengibacter sp.
AAGTTTCCGTTGTGGACGCGGCTTCACAAAAATGTATCGCAACTGCACAATGCCCGGATACAGAAAATCCTATTACTTCATTACAATCGGGGTGGGCAGAACAATCGCCGGAAATGTGGTGGGACCAAACGGTAACGGCTATTCGAGAATTGAACGCTTCACGAAAGTTCGATCCAAAAGATATTACCGCCATAGGTATCTCCTACCAAATGCATGGATTAGTTGTGGTGGATAAAAATCAAAACGTTTTAAGAGATAGTATCATTTGGTGCGATAGCAGAGCTGTTGAAACGGGCGAAGAAGCGTTTAATGCAATTGGCGAAGCTACCTGTTCTTCCTGCCTTTTAAATTCGCCCGGAAATTTTACGGCTTCAAAGTTAGGCTGGGTAAAAAAAAATGAACCTGAACTATATAATAAGATTGATAAATTAATGTTGCCCGGCGATTTTATTGCCATGAAATTAACGGGGAAAATCACTACATCGGCTTCAGCATTATCAGAAGGAATTTTATACGATTTTAAAAAGAACAACATTGCTTCAGCTGTTATGGACTTCTTCGGCTTTGATCATTCTTTAGTTCCCCCCGTACAAACTTTGTTTTCTTCGCATGGTAAAATATTGCCTTCCATTGCGCGACAACTTTCTTTGAATGAAAATACCAACGTAACCT
This sequence comes from Ginsengibacter sp., assembly GCA_039935555.1. GTDB lineage: Bacteria > Bacteroidota > Bacteroidia > Chitinophagales > Chitinophagaceae > Ginsengibacter. The sequence continues at coordinate 673 of JBDTKB010000366.1, forward strand.
ATAAAGCGGGCGACCAGCCCAACAATGCATTATCTCTGAATGTTTTAAAACCCGGCGAAGTGGCTGCAACTGCGGGAACATCCGGAGTAATTTATGCTGTTACAGATCAATTGTTCAGCGATAAATATTCAAGAGTAAATGCCTTTGCCCATGTGAACCATACTGAAAAGGATAGACGCCTGGGAGTACTACTTTGTATAAATGGTACCGGCATTATGAATAGCTGGGTAAAGAAAATGTGCGGAGATGGGTTAACCTATAAAGAAATGGATACTATGTGCAATTCCATTGCTCCGGGATGCGATGGATTATTAATATTACCATTTGGTAACGGAGCAGAACGTATGTTACAAAATAAAATGATTGGTGCTCATATAAATAATATTGATCTGAACAAACATTCTAAGGCGCATATTTTTCGCGCCGCGCAGGAAGGCATCGCTTTCGCTTTCAGGTACGGACTCGACATTATAAGGGAAAATAATTTGCATCCAACTATCATTCGCGCCGGGCGGGCCAATTTGTTTTTGAGTGATGTTTTTATTGAATCATTTGTAAATGCTACAGGTGTAGCCGTGGAATTATATGAAAACGATGGCAGTGTCGGCGCCGCATTGGGCGCAGGTGTGGGAGCAGGCGTGTATAAAACATTTGATGAAGCTTTTAGCCAATTTAAGCCCATAAAAAAAGTTGAACCAACACAAACTGCGTTATATAACCGGCTTTACCAGGATTGGAAAAAGCTATTAAAAAGTCACCTTGAAAAGTGATTTTTTAGCGAAAGTTTTCTAATTATACCTTAAATATCATTTCTGCATTTGCCGTTGTTATATCTGCTACTTCTTCCGGCGCCATGCTTTTAATTTCCGCAATTTTATTTACTACATATTTCAGGTAACTGCTTTCATTTCGTTTACCTCTAAATGGAACCGGAGTTAAATATGGAGAATCAGTTTCAAGAACAATGTGTGCGAGATCGATATCTTTTACAATATCTGCTAACCCGGAATTCTTAAACGTTACAACGCCTCCTATTCCAAGAGAAAAACCAAGTTCGATAATATCATTCGCATTTTGCCTGGTTCCGCTAAAGCAATGAAAAATACCCTTTAGCCCTTTGCCATTATAGGACTTAATTACATCGATCGTTTCTTGCATTGCATCCCGCGTATGAAGTATTAAAGGCAATTCATATTGTAACGCGTGGTTCGCCTGGATATTGAGGCTTTCATATTGTTCCTTCATAAAAGTTTTGTCCCAATAAAAATCTAAGCCGGTTTCTCCAATTGCAGCAAATTTCCTTTCGCGCAAAAGTTTATCTACCTTATCTAGTTCTTCTTTGTAATTTTCTTTTACTGAACATGGATGCAGCCCTGCCATAGCAAAGCATTTTCCCGGAAATTTTTTTTCCAGTTCGAACATTGATGCTACTTCTTCGCTTGCTATTGCCGGAAGAATAAACCTGGTTACTCCTTCCGCGTCGGCCCGACCCATTACTGCGTCAATATCATCCGTGTATTCTTTTAAATATAAATGAGTGTGGGTGTCGTAAAGTTTCATAAAGCAGAAATAAAAGTTTAAGCGAAAAAAATCAAATTTCGAATTAAAGAACATACAGGAGTTCTCATGAAATTATATTCTCAAAATATACTTAAAAGAGTCCAATTCCTGTTTATGCATTCCTGGAAAGTGATTTCTAAAATATAAAAAAACCCTTACATATAACAAGAAAAAATCATATAGGAAAATTCCTATTAAATGATATAAATATTTAAAAATCAATAATTTAAGGTAAATACCTTACGCTGGTAACAAATTATTTTTAACAGCTAAAATTGTTGATGAATTGTTAAAAATAATTTATTAACTTCACGATAGTTTTCATAGGGTACGGATTAAAAACGGGCCTGGGTATCTACCCCGGCCCAATTTTTTTTATTCAATTTCAGTTTATTATTTTAAAAATGAAGCCTTTATTACTGAAAAATTCCAATACTCCTGGCAAAGTATATTCCAGCCGTGGAAAAGCTTTAAGGCTGTCATGAAAGATTATTATTGAACCATGCTGCGCGTTTTTTATTACATTTAAATAACAATTTTCAGGAGTAACTTTTTCGTCAAAATCTGCACTTAACACATCCCACATTATTGTTTTCATCCTGAACTTATTTCCCTGCAATGCCTTTAAATGAAACCTTTTTATTTTTCCATATGGAGGCCTGAACAAATCGCTGTCAATAATTTCCGCCGCGTGGGCTATGTCTTCAAGATATTTTTTATCGGCAGTTCTCCATCCGTTTAAATGATTGTAAGTATGATTACCAGGCTTGTGTCCTTCCCTAATTATTTGTTTATAAACATCAAAATTTTCAGCAACATTTTTACCAATGCAAAAAAAGGTAGCCTTTGCATTATACTTTTTTAGCGCGTCCAACACAAACGGAGTTACTTCGGGATGAGGCCCATCGTCAAACGTGAGGTACAATATTTTTTCCGAAGTTTTCACATCCCATAAACAATCAGGATACAATTTTTTAAGAAACCACGGAGTTTTTATAAAATAAAACATGGCAGAAAAATAAAACTTTTAGATGAAATAAACCGCTTCATTTTTGTCGTATCACCTATTATCTATTGCTAAAACTTTAAAAAGGTATTGTGAGAATAAACATTTCTTTTTTGAGAGTTCATTTACGCATTTTATTTTTTGATGAACTTCATTTAAACAAGATAACGAGTATTTACCGGCTGGCAACTAGCCAATTAACGGAAGAATACTGTTATAATTTTACTGAGAGAAAATATTATTGACATAATCTTTTCAGGCCTTAAAACGAATGTTTGCAGGTTTTTTTATTTATCAAAAGAGCATATGAATTAGCCTTTCTATCTTTACAACATGAAAAAGGTAAGAGTTCGTTTTGCGCCAAGCCCAACAGGTGGTTTACATTTGGGAGGGTTACGCACAGCGCTGTATAATTATTTTTATGCAAAACAACATAACGGTGATTTTATTTTAAGAATTGAAGACACCGATCAAACAAGATTCGTTAAGGGCGCGGAGCAATACATAATTGACAGCCTTAACTGGTGCGGAATACAACCCAACGAAGGGCCGCATAATGAGGGCGAATATGCTCCCTACAGGCAAAGTGAAAGAAAAGATATCTATAGAAAATATGCTGAAGAGCTTGTGGAGAAAGGCCACGCATATTACGCTTTTGATACAGCAGAGGAAATTGAAGCCTTGCGCGAAAAATTAAAATCAGAAGGAAAAAGTAATCTTCAATATGGATATGATGTGCGGCACCAAATGCGCAACTCTCTTTCGTTGCCTGCAGAAGAAACAGAGGCGTTGTTGAAAATAAATTTTCCTCATGTTATTCGGATTAAGATCATAAAAAATGAATTTGTTCATTTTAAAGATATGATACGCGGTGACATTGAAATGGAGACTAACGGTGTTGATGATAAAGTTTTGTTGAAAGCCGACGGCATGCCTACGTATCATCTCGCAGTAGTTGTAGATGATTATTTAATGAAAATATCGCATGCCTTTCGAGGCGAAGAATGGCTACCCAGTGCACCGGTTCATGTACTTCTTTGGAAATATTTCGGCTGGGAAAGCGATATGCCGAAATGGGCTCATCTTCCATTGATCTTAAAACCGGATGGCAACGGCAAACTTAGTAAAAGAGATGGGGAACGTCTTGGCTTTCCGGTATTTGCCAAAGATTGGAACGATCCGAAAACCGGCGAATCGATGAAAGGTTTCAAAGAAATTGGTTTTCTTCCGGAGGCATTTGTAAATATGCTGGCGCTCCTTGGATGGAACGATGGATCACAACAGGAAATATTTTCGATGGACGAATTGGTCAAAAATTTTTCTATAGAAAGGGTGCATTGCAGCGGTGCAAAATTTGATTATGAAAAGGCGAAATGGTTTAATCATGAATGGATTAAGAAATCGCATCCAGATAGACTGCTGGCGCCTGTTAAAGATTTATTCACTGAAAAAGGAATTATAATTAACGACCACAAAAAACTTACGAAAGTTATTGATCTTGTAAAAGAAAGGTGCACACTTCTTACAGATTTTTACGAGCAGGCAGATTTCTTTTTTGTAGCACCATCTCAAATTGATACAACTTCAATTCTATCTAAATGGAATCAAAATAAAAATCTTTTTTTTAATGAACTGATTCGTTCTTACCAGTTGACTACGCTAGTGAAAGCTGTGGAGTTTGAAAATATATTTAAAGAAATATCAGCAATAAATCAATTAAAGCCCGGTGAATTAATGTTGCCATTTCGCATTATGCTGGTAGGCGGAAAGCATGGCCCGGCAGTATTTGATATTGCCTCACTATTAGGAAAGGAAGAAACGATTAAAAGAATAGAACATGGATTATCAATGCTCAACCTGGCTCAAAAATTCGGTTGAAAAAACCCGGTTTATCTTTATATATAATGACAACAAATAAAAATAAGCTGCAAGACAAAAGCCCTTCGTTACAAAGACCCATTCGTGTTCTTGTTGCTAAGGTTGGGCTCGACGGCCACGATCGTGGAGCTAAAGTAATTGCGACATCGCTGAGAGATGCAGGTATGGAAGTGATATATACGGGCTTACGTCAAACTCCTGAAATGGTTGTAAATGCAGCATTACAGGAAGATGTAGATGCGATTGGCGTAAGTATTTTATCCGGTGCTCACAACACCATTTTTCCAAAAATTTTACACCTGCTTAAAGAAAAAAAAATGGATGATGTGTTGCTAACTGGCGGAGGAATTATCCCGGAAGATGACATGAGAT
>JBDTKB010000367.1:0-4903 GCA_039935555.1 Ginsengibacter sp.
CACAGAAAATAAATACAAAGAGTAAATATCTTTTTGTTGACCTCGTAAACGATAAAGACAGCGTAATCAAAATAATAATATTGGATGCCGTAAATAAACAACTTAATTCAAGCATTTTTATTCCGGGGTCTATCTCAACCGGGTATTATTGGCTGAGGGCCTATACAAGAGAAATGGCTGAACATGACACGAATAACATTTGTGTTAAGCCACTTTATATTGTTAACCGATCGAACGAAAATAATTATATCAAACCTATCCGGAAACCAGTTAGCAAGGATACGATGCCGGTTGTTGATTTTTTTCCTGAGGGCGGCTCAATTATTACAGGCATTAACTCTACAGTAGCTTTGCATGTAAGCCATATGCATGGCGTCCCGGTTATAACTGAAGGCTTTATAAAAGATGATCATGACGCAATAGTTTCCCGTTTTGTTACTAACGGATCCGGTTATTCGAAATTTAATTTTGAACCTTCGGGCTATAGAAAATATCGCGCAGTAATTGATTGGCATGGCAAAGAACTAAATTATCCTTTACCACCGTTTAATTTTTATAAAGGGCAGATTTCTGTAACAAGGCAAACTGCCGGTTATAAATTAAGAATTTTATTGGGCGATTCTATTTACAGAAAAGACTTCGTTTCTTATCTCGTTGGGGTATCAAAAGACAGCCTCATCTTCGCCAGCATTGGGAGCGGCCTTTACGAAACGGTTGCAACCGATCAACAATTTCCGGACGGTATTACAACCTTTTATTTGTTTGATGAAAAATTCAATCTTTTAAGTGAGAGGAGTATTTATGTGCACGGGAAAAGCGTAGTGGTAAAGGTTGAAACGGACAAGCACGTGTATGGCAAGCGTGAAAAAGTTACACTGAACTTATCGGTTACTGATGCACAACAGCGCCCAATTCCATCTCTTATTTCAATATCCGTGTCGGATACAACTTTAGGTAACAGAAACGAAGATTGCGATGTTCCAGCCAACTCCTTTGGCCGCCAATCTGTTGATGGTATTTTCTTATCAAAAAATGAATGCATCGACGAAAATAGCATAGACCTGATAATGATGGCCAGGAATAAAAGTTATGAGACACTCGGTAAATTGAATGTAAAACCAGCAATTATTGATGCCGATAGTCTTTTATACATCAAAGGAAAAGTTATCAATTCTAAAAATGAACCGGCATCAGGCAAGGTGATTAACTTGCTGGTTAGCTCAGGAGATCTGAGCTTTCATTCAGATACAACAGATATCGCAGGCCGTTTTTCCATTCCCTTTGAAAATTATCAGGATAGTATGCAGTTCGCCCTTGAAATAAAAGATCTAAATGGACGCACACAAAATGATAAAATAATAATTGATGATCCTGCTTATCCAAAATTAAAGACACCTGCTTTTTTAAAAGAATATTTACAACTTCAACCTAAAACCATAAGAAAGTATATCAACGCCTATTATGAATTCGGGATGGACGATGATAAACATGCACTGCCAGCAGTTGTAGTAAACAAATCTCAAACAAACATGGATTATGACCAATCGAAAAGAATAAGTCCGGCCTCGAAAATTCTCACTTCGAGGGAGTTGAATGAAAGAAATGGGGTTGGAAATTCCGTATTAAACGTGGGGGGCATGCATCTCTTGCATGGCTTTTTGGTTATCAATGGCCTTACATCATTGAAAGCGCCGGATCCATCCTCTGAGCCACTACTCTTGGTAAACGGTGCCGAAGTTGCACTCTCGGGAGGAGTGGGTGAGAGTAGCCCGGTAATGACTTATCTAAACGGCCTGAATCCTAAAAATATTGATTTTATAGAAATATTAAAGGGTGGCGATGGCGCTAATTACGGACTGAGGGGAGGCAACGGAGTCATATTAGTAAACTTATCAAATAAAACAAAAGATGGTACACAGAGTAGTAATAATTTAAGAACATATTATGCAAAGGGCATTTCAAATCCCGGGTTATTTCACGATATGGAACACCAGGGAGGCGGGGACAAGGCACTATCTGGCGATAATCGCTCGACATTATTCTGGAATGGAAGTTTCATAACTGATAATAAAGCTTCATTAACCTTTTATACGAGCGATATTCCGGCAACCTATCAAGCAAAGGTTACCGGCATTACCATTCATGGTGACATCATTTATAAAACCATTAAGTTTGAAAATAAATAGCTGCATGATTTTTTTTTACCCGGCGATAATCGTAACCTAACACGCGATTCGACAAGCATGGCTTAATAAGCCGCCAGGTATATCATTTATAATTCCTGAGAAGCCATAATTTTACCTATGTTTTCAAATAGAATTCATTCCAAAGGAGTTTATTTGTTGTTTATTTCATGCGTGCTTTTTGCACAAGGTATAAATGCGCAAGACAAAACTTACAACGGTTCTATAATTTCTTATCAGCGGCACTATGTTGATACGCATGAAGTAGTAACTAAAAATGACAGAAAATTCATCCAATTTTATGACATTGATAAATACTATGAAGTCACCGCATCTTTCAAAAAAATAGAAGACCAAACCGGCTTTGAAATGAATACTTCTTCCGGAATGAAAAAGAAATATTTTCAATATGGAATAGTAACTTTCAACTTATTTGATTCTTTGCAGCATTTGTATGTTTACCAATCCGCAACGCTTATGAAGGAGGAAAAATATAAAGATTATTTGTTTATACCTTTTGGCGATGCAACATCAGGATTTACAAGTTACGGTGGCGGAAGATACCTGGATCTGATTTTTTCAGACATCAAAGATGGAAAAGTTATACTCGATTTTAATAAGGCTTACAATCCTTATTGCGCCTATGTTACAGGTTACAATTGCCCTATTCCGCCAAAAGAAAATTTATTGAATATTGCAATAAAAGCCGGCGAGAAAAATTACGGCAAGCCTATTCATTAAAATTATGAATAAGAATATTTCAATCTAACTATACCTATCGTTCCGCCATGGATAGGCAGTATTCGAATAGCCACGCTCTTCCCAAAAACCTAACCTGTTAAAAGTCATGAATTCAATCCTTTTAATCCACTTGGAACCTTTCCAAGCATAAAGTTGTGGCGTAATCATACGGACCGGCCCACCATGTTCTTTTGGCAACGGTTTTCCATCTGCGATATGCACTAATAAAACATCCGGTTTCAACCCCTCTTCTAAAGATATATTGGTGGTGTAATCATCATATCCATAGCACATGAGATGTGTTGCAGTTTCAAGTGGCAATACCAGTGCTGCGATGTCAATCATACTTACCCCTTTCCAGCTTATGTTTAATTTGGACCAGGTTGTAACACAATGAAAATCTGAGATATCCTGGGTTTGAGGTAAGGCCATAAAATCTTCCCATGTTAATGCTTTTGGATGTTCAACGGCGCCATCAATAATTAATCGCCAATCTGACAACGGAATGTCTGGCTGCAAGCCAAGGTCCAGCACGGGCCATTTCTTTGTGATTGTTTGACCAATTGGAATCGCGGGCATTCCATGCCGGTTGGGATTGCCTTTGCCTAATGGCTTATTATCAGAAATAGATGGGGTTGCATTGATCTTTTTTTCGAAGCGCGCCTTAAGTTTCATGCGGGCGTCAATGATTCGCTCTAATTTTTCAGGAGATTCCATGCTGAATGTTACTAATATAGATTGGCAAAATTACAACCGGATCCTGAAAATTCACCTTTTCAATATTCAGGAAAAAAATTTCAATTTCATAAGCATAGGTTTCAACTAACCCACCAAAGTTCAAAAAACCTCTGCCTGATACGAACTCTAACGTAGACGCGTACCTGCAAAAATTGCTGAAAGGCTCATATATTAAAATGGCGCATCGTGAAGATGCGCCATCGGTTTATTCAATCTCAATATTTTCTATTCTTTCTTTTCCCTGGAAGGGTCTTCTTTATTGGATTGCCTTTGGTTCAATTTTTCTGATTGTACTTTATTGTTATTTAATTGTTCCCGTCTTACAGGCTGTTGCCTGTTCTGTATATTTGTTTGAGAAGGCGACAATTTTTTTTGCGGTTGTTGATTTGTATTGGCAGGCAAACGTTGCTGTTCCTGTTTCGTTCTTTGTTGCTGCCTCATTCCCTGAATCGTTGCGGGAACCTGTGAATTTGTTTGTGGCAGTGTTGGTTGTTGATTTTCAGGCTTGCCTTTCTGTTGCTTCTGATCATTTCGAATCCTTACCGGCTGCTCGTTTTGTTGCTGCGGACTGTTAGGCACATTTAACCTGGGTTGTTGCCTCACAGGTTGCTCATTTTGCTGCGGTGGATTATTGGGTAAATTTAATTTAGGTTGTTGCCTTACCGGCTGTTCATTTTGTTGCTGCGGATTGTTGGGCACATTTAACTTTGGTTGCTCCCTTCTTTGTTGATTATTTTGCTGTGGTGGATTATTCGGCTCATTTAATTTAGGCTGCGGCCTTACAGGAGGCTCGTATTGTTTTTGCTGATTATTCTGATCATTTGAATTAGGTTGCTGTCTGTTTGGTATTTGTCCATTTTGTTGTTGGTCTCCCGGCTGACGCGATAAACCATTCCTCTCATTTGCAGGTTTCAAATCCCTTACATTGGTTATCCTCGAAGGAACAGGACGCGTTCCCGATGCATTATTTTGTTGGATGCGTGGCCTATAAATTTGGAATTGATCACTCCTGATATTTTGTCCGGGCCTCGTATCTTCCCTTACAGGAAGTGGCGCAAATGTTCTTCCAACTTTTTTCTCCACTTCATTTCTATCAGGGCCGCCGTTGTATCGCACATTTCTTGTTCTATCATCATGAAAATTATTAATGAATCTTGAATTATTAATAATTGTGATGTTGTTGGATGAATTAATATAGTAATTGTCCATGTCTCTTCTTCCGAAATCCTGATCTCTTACAA
>JBDTKB010000368.1:0-5708 GCA_039935555.1 Ginsengibacter sp.
GAGCAACTAACTATAAGTACTTCCAGGGAAGATAACCGCATATCAGTTATTTATGATACCCACAATAATAACGACGTGCTTTTAAATATTGCCCTGGTTCAGGCACAAGCTACTACTTCAGTTAAAAGGGGCGAAAATGGCGGAAGAACATTGCATCATGTAAATATAGTGAGGGCGCTAAAAACTATTAATGCCAATGGTAAGGGAACTGTTGAAATGCAATTGCCATCTGAATTAGCTGACATTCCTTTAGAAGTAATAGGCTATACGCAAAACAAAAATAATTTGGAAATTCTTGCTGCCAATCAAACTTCATTTTAAAAAACATGAAAATAATAAAGGAAAAACATCCGCTCGCGATACGCTGGGCACATTGGATAAATTTTCCGATTCTTACCGTGATGATATGGTCTGGCCTGCTTATTTACTGGGCTAATGACGTCTATTCTGTTACCGTTTTCGGTCATACTTTCTTTCACTTTTTTCCTGACTCATTTTATAAAAAATTAAACGTTCCTCAACGACTTTCCGAAGGAATGGCCTTTCATTTTTTGTTCATGTGGTTTTTTGCCATTAATGGTTTTTTATATGTTATGTATACAATTATTTCTGGTGAATGGAGGAAACTTTTACCAAACCGCCATTCGTTTAAGGAGGCATGGCTGGTGGTATTGCATGACCTGCACATAAGAAAAATGTTGCCACCTCAAAATAAATATAACGCCGCACAGCGCATTGCGTATACAAGTATTATTGTAATGGGCTTTGGTTCAATTATTACCGGTCTTTCAATTTACAAGCCTGTGCAATTTTATTGGCTAACGTGGCTATGCGGAGGATACCACCTGGCGCGTATTGAGCATTTTATTTTAACTATTGGGTATGTTTTATTTTTTCTCGTGCATATAATTCAGGTGATACTGGCCGGCTGGAATAATTTTCGGTCTGTTATTTCCGGATATGACGTTGCACCCGAAAAAGCTGAACTTAAAATTGAAAAGGCAGATGAAGAATAAAATTACAGATAAAGAAGAAACGGAAAAATTTGTTTCAGAAAAAAAACTGAACAGGCGCAATTTTTTTGCATTTAGCAGTTTTATAGGATTGAATGTATTGGCATACGGCGGATGGCGATGGTTGTATAAATCACCAGACGAAACTGCCGGCATAACTGCAGGTGCCAAAGGGCCGTTGCGTAAGGCATTAAACCAGGATGAATTGATTTTCAGGAAAACGTTTAGTAAAGACCACCTGGTAAAAACTTATCCCAAATCTATGGCAGCAAAAAATGTAAGGGTGAATAGTGAAATAGGAATTGATGATGATGATTTTGATGCTGCAAAATGGTTATTGACGGTATACAAAAAAGATGGCAGTAAGTTGAATATTACCTTAACGGAGATAAAGACGTTGCCAAAAAGCGAGATCGTTTTTGATTTTAAATGCGTGGAAGGTTGGGACCAGATTTCTCACTGGGGAGGTGTAAAATTTAGCGACTTTATAGAACATTATAATCTTCAGGAGGAAGCAGCGCTGAATTATGTTGGCCTCTCTACCCCTGGTGATGAATATTATGTTGGACTGGATATGCCAAGTGCCATGCATCCACAAACGCTGTTGGCTTATGAAGTAAATGACCAGCCATTGCCGCAGGAACACGGGCAGCCGCTTAGATTGATTGTGCCTGTAAAATACGGTATCAAAAATTTAAAACGTATTGGCAGCATTTCATTTAGTAATGACCGGCCGAAGGATTATTGGGCGGAGCAAGGGTACGATTATTACTCAGGTCTTTAATCACGATGCTTGTAAAGCAATTTTTTCTTCAATAAAATAAATACAACCCGAAAATTTGAATGCAGCTGAAGGCTCACAAAAAAATAATAACTTACAATGCAAAGCGCACTTACAGTTACTAATATTTGTTCATCCGTTTATATAAGGTTGCATCTGTATGAAAAATATTCTTCTGGTTGAAGATGATCCCGAAATAACGAACTTATTAAACCTGCATTTCGATGCAAACATTTATACATTAACTTCCACTGCTTTGGGGAAAGAAGCCATTGATACATTTTTAAATAATAATTTTCACCTGGTAATTCTTGATATTACACTTCCCGATGCCAACGGACTTGAGATTTGTAAAGAACTAAGAAAAAAAGATAAGAACACGCCGATACTTATGCTTACATGCCATGGCGAAGAAACTGATAAAGTGCTTGCGCTGGAATTAGGCGCAGATGATTATGTAACCAAACCGTTTGGTGTTTTAGAATTGCTTGCCCGTATAAAAGCTTTGTTGAGAAGATCAGAACACAATCAAGCGGCGGAGCCCGGAGTTCAAAATAAAATTGTGCATAAAAACATTATAATAGATATTGATAAACGTAAAGCTACCGTGAAAGAACAGCGGCTTGATCTTACGCCAAAAGAATTTGAGCTATTGCTTTTATTAGCAAGCAATCCTGGTAAAACCTTTACCCGAAATGAGCTTTTGGAACAAGTATGGGGCTACGCATTTTCAGGATATGAGCACACGATCACGTCCCATATAAACCGGTTGCGCATTAAGATAGAAACTGATTTGAACAAGCCGGAATACATTTTAACATCCTGGGGTTCGGGATATAGATTCTCTGAATGAAACAGCAAAATTTCAGCATATTAAGACGGATCGCCATCCTCATTTTTGTTCTTATAACGGTAATGTGTACCCTATTTATTACCATCACCTATTTTGCAACTATTCGCTTTTATGAAGCCAGTACACAATTGCTTAATAAAGATGTTGCTGCGCACATCGCGAAGTTTTCTTCACCTTTTGAGGCCGGTGGAATTAATAAAGAAAAAGCTGATTCTGTTTTTCAAAATGCAATGGTTATCAGCCCAAGTGATGAAGTATATTTTTTGGATACTACAGGTAAAGTTATTGCCTTTCACGCACCAACTAATGAGATCAGGCTCTGGCAAATTTCTCCAGATCATATTCGAAAATATATCGCCGATAGCGGGACAACCTACATAAAAGGCCCGGATCCTAAAGACATTTTAAATCCTAAAATATTTTCGGCTTCCGAAGTAAAATATGAAGGTCGAAAGCTGGGTTATATTTATGTAATTCTTGGCAGCAATGAATACCGCAATGTATCTCAAATGCTCTTCAGTAGCCATGTTAGTAATCTTGCCGGCGAGGCATTTTGCATTATACTTTTACTCTCAGCTTTAATAAGTTTTATTTATTTAAGGCGCGTCGAGGGCAGTTTTAGGAGAATTACCAGCGTTCTCAAAAAATTTGAGGAAGGAGATTACGATGCCCGGTTCCATCTTAAAGAACACCACGAGTTGGCTCCTGTAACGAATGCATTTAATAAAATGGCTGACCAGCTTGTTTATAACATTAACAGCCTTCAAAATCAGGAAGCCAGTCGCAAGGATTTTATTGCGCATATATCTCATGATCTGCGCACACCATTGTCCATTGCCCGCGGATATACGGAAACTTTGTTGATAAAGGGCCATGACGGCTCACTGGCGATAGAAGAACAAGAACGTTATAAACAAATAATCTTAAATAAGATCTTCCAGGTTGAGCACATGGTTACACAGTTGTTTGAGTTATCAAAAATAGAATCTGCGGCCTTCCGGTTAAATAAAGAGCCGTTTGTATTATCCGAGATTGTACAAGAAATTGTATATAATTTTCAAATGAGCGCCAGGGATAGAGGTGTTAAACTGGAATGCGCAAAATTTGAAAGTCATATATGGGTAAACGCAGACATCCACATGCTGGAGCGGGTTATTCAAAACCTTGTTGAGAATGCAATTAAAAACACTGATAGGGAAAGAACTACCACGGTGAACATTGAAGTATCAAACGATCAACTTGTGTTCACAATAAGTAACACGGGGAGCATACTTAAACCTGGTATGGTTGAATGGATCAATTCTACTGAAAAGCAGAACAATAGTTACGATACAAGGCCGTCCAAATCGGGCCTCGGCCTGATGATCGTTAAACGAATTTTGTTATTACATGCCTCATCGCTACAGGTGCGCGTGAACGAAAATCAAAATATATTTAGCTTCAGCCTTCCCATTGTTAAGCCTGGCTTGTAAACAGTTTATAGAGTCCGCAACACGCTAATTATATGAAAACGTTATGATTTCGTGATACTTTTCCTGAAGTATGGATTTAAGTTTGTATAGAAATACCAGGTTACAGTAAATGGCCATATATGGCTGCTAACTGAACCGGTCCAACAATTTTACACAATTTTTTAAACCAGGAGTGTACCAAATTATATACACTTCTAAAATTTATTTATTATGAAAAAAGCATTAGTATTAGTTACAGCATTTCTTTTAAGCATTGGTGTTTTCGCGCAATCTGGCGACAAAATGAGCAAGATGCACGACGGCGTAATGATGAAAGATGGTAAAATGATGGTAATGAAAAATGGCCAGTCAATGATGATGGATAATGACATGAAAATGAAGAATGGTACAATGGTTATGAAAGATGGCACCGTAAAAATGAAAGATGGTAAAACCATGATGATGAAAGACGGCGACATGATGATGATGTCCGGAAAAATGAAGATGGACAAAATGGACAAAATGGACAAAATGGATAAGATGGATAAAAAAATGGACAAATAGCCATAAGTAAAATCGTTCAAAAAAGCCGCCCAATAAATCAATGGGCGGCTTTTACTTTTATTTAGGTTGTAAAAAGGAGGTTTATTTAAGTGAAGTTTTGACAAGCAAGCAATTCGGCGTCTCCCTGCTGCGCTTTTTTCGCATCATAACTGAGCGCTTTGCTGATGTTTTTTCCTGTATTTATTCTTGCAACCATGGGCCTCATAAGCTCAACCCTTCAACAGGCTGATGTTTAATTTCATAAATAATTACTTGCGATACGACTATTTTCCCACTTTCTACAATGGCTTTCGAATAAATGTAAACATCCACTTTACCGGATTTTGCCAATCTTTCCCTTTAAAACTGCCAACCGGTGCCTTAATTAAAACAGTATTCCATCCTTTATGGAGTATTATTTTTGTGGGCATCCTGTATTCGTACCCTTCATCTATTAAAGGTATCTCTGAATTTCCTTTTTGCCCCCCTCTTTTCCATTCAGGAGGAGCAATAATATTTCCATTTACCGATACTTGACTGTTACGATCATCCCATGTTCCGGGCTTTGGTGAATCGGTTGCAGGTGAACGGGATAAATCATTAAAACCAATCCAAAAGTTTTGCATCTTTTCTTCATCACTCCATATTTTCGTGTATGCGTACCAGGTAGTATTCTCTTTCGGGTCATTTAAAACACCTTTTATCAGCGGCGCCCACCAATGCCTTAAAACGATGGTTCCGCCAACCACACTTTGTGAGGAAGATAATTGGGTTGGGTTAGATTTTTCTTTCACCGGGGCAAACTCTTTTGAAAGTTCACCATCATTATTATAAGGGCCATATAATTTCCAAACCATCTCACTCTGCCTTACATAAGGAAAGGGAAGCCCGTGAAAAAATAATTTCTTATGATCTAGTAACCGGTCTTCAAATGCTGCAAACTCAATGGCTTCAGGAGAGCCGGGTGCGCCAATAGCTGCTGTCCACCCTTTGTGCCCGCCACCATGCCAGGTTCGTTCAGCAAAGGCCAGCATACCGGGATATACAGGGTTCATTTTTAAAATATC
>JBDTKB010000369.1:0-10721 GCA_039935555.1 Ginsengibacter sp.
GCTTCATCAATTACCAATGTTTGAAATTTCAGGTGATTAATTTTTGCATCATACAACCCGATTGGCGTTCCCAATATAACCTGTGCCTCTTTGTATAGTTTTTCCTCATTATATGCATGAAGGTTTCTAATTTCAGTACGAATACTTTTAACTTCTTTAAATAAAAGATTACGTTGTTCCCGTTCTGACTTACCAAAACTTCGTTTATATTTTAATGCCATTCTTCTAAAATCCTCAGCCCTTTTTTTTAATTCTTTTACTTCCTTTTGCTGTTTCGAATTTGATAACTTACCCTCAGGCGTACTCGAAAAAACCTCCGCATCAACTTTGCTCGTATTACCAACCCTTAGAATAGCTAAACCTTTTCTTGAAAGCCCTTTGGCGATGTTATCAACAGCAGTATTACTGGGTGCACTCACCAATACTTTTTCGCCAGCTTTTACCAATTGAGCGATTGCCTCAATTAAAGTGGTGGTCTTACCTGTTCCCGGTGGCCCGTGAACAACAGTAATGTCATTATTTTGCACGATGGCGTTAACGGCCTTTCGCTGGCTTTCATTTAAATTTTTATTGATAAAATCCAGACTAACTTCGTTTACGGCACTTCCGTTAGTTAGGGCGGTCGTACCATGTAACTTTTCGAAAAGGTGAAAGAGGTGTTTATTATTTTCGAGGCCATTCAATACAGTTTTCATGACGCCCGTGGTTCTTTGATCGGGAGCCAGTTTTATTCCCATTTGTTTATCTTCTATCCAATCCGGAAAATCAGGCGCGAACAACCGGAACTCCCCTGTTCTTCCATCGAGATTTATCAGTACGCCTTTCACAGGCTCTTCTCCTTCGCTGAAGCATTCTATGGCCGCTCCATCGCGAAAATGATTGGTCTCTGCCGGAAAAGGAAGCCGGAAGCTCACTTCTGGATAATCTGCATAACCAAAATTTTTACGCGTTACAATTATGGGATGAAGCGCCAGGCCTTCTGCCTTCAGGGTTTTCAAGGTATGTTGTTGATCGAGGCTGTATCTTTTTAATTCCTCTTTTTCTTCTAACGTAATCGCGTCTAAAAGCTGCCTGGTATAAAAATGTTCCGCTGCCATTTGGTGAAGATAACGTGAGACAAAATTGGAAATTATAGATTTACCGTTTGAACTGGATAATTATTTGCAGATCTTAAGATTTTTATTGCCTCGCCGTTGTCAACAATGGAATGATTGGTAACTTTTCAGGAATAGTCATTATTATTTTGACGCGCCGCTATATTTTCATCTCTTTTTTTACGACATTAAGGTTCATTTCTTTCCTCATAGTAAAGCCAATCTTTTCATATAATTTAATTGCACCGGCATTGCCTTTTTTAACATGAAGAAACGGAATTTTTCCGCGCGCAATATATTCCACAGCGAGGTTAAGCATCAATGCTCCAGCATAGCCATTTCCCAGGTGATCGGGATGTGTGCAAACTGCACTAATTTCAAGAAAGTCGCCTGCGTGTAACCTTTGGCCCGCCATTGCCACCAACTTGTTTGATTTAAAAATTCCCTTGTAGTTGCCAAACTCAATAGTTCTTTCAAGAAAAGGCCCGGGATTCGTAAGTCTTGTAAGGGCAATCATTTCGGGTATATCTTTTTTTTCTAAAGGAACAATTTGATCTTTTATTTTTTCATGGTGTGTAGGCTTTTCGCATACCATTTGTAATATTTTTTCTTGTTGAAGAACAGTCCATGAAGCCGGAATTTTAAGTGCCTTGGCAGTTATCAATACAAGGCGCCTGTTAACAGGAAGCATTTCGAATAGGCGTTCCAGTGAGTCATTATCTAATAATTTTAATCCCACAAAAGGCGCGATCTCCTCCGGAAAATATTTTACATCCGGTTCCCCCACCGCAAAAATTTTGTTGCCGGAAATAAGTGCATTCCAAATCGCGTTATCAAGAATATGATCCATTTCAATTTTTTTGTGTTTAGCTGTTAATTTTTATTTTTTTAATTGCGTTTCATTTAGCGCAAAGAAAAAATGCATTTTATATTATGCGAAATGCGATGTATGTAAAATTAAGTAGGTTGACGGGCTATTAACCCAAAACATTTGAAAGGGAATTTTTATTGAAAAGATTATCAGTTTAATCCTAAATATTAAACGTTATAATTTCCCATCAAAATTAAATGTGGAACGATGAAAGGCTAAGCCACTGATAGATTTTATTTTCTATATTTATCGGGAGATAATTGTAATTGAATTAAATAGTCCAAAGCTTATTTGTTTAGAAATTATGCAATACAAAATTGTTGAAAATTGAATCATGCCGGCTTTTCATAAATAAATTTCTTCTCTTCTGATAATAACTAAATATAAAGAATGAGCACATCTTCGCTTTCAAGATCGTTGGGCCTAAGGCTTGTTGTTGTGGTTGTGATTGGCAACATTATTGGCTCCGGCGTTTACAAGAAGGTTGCTCCAATGGCTGCGGAACTTCACTCATCGGGGTGGGTGCTTATTGCGTGGGTACTTGCCGGCATTATAAGTTTGTTTGGAGCGTTGAGTAATGCAGAGGTTGCAGGATTACTTGCCGATACCGGCGGGGAATATGTTTATTATAAAAAAATATACAATCGCTTTTTTGCTTTTATGTTTGGCTGGAGCTTGTTCACGGTTATCCAAACTGCATCAATATCGGCGCTGGCTTATTTATTCGCGCAATCACTCAACAGCATCATTCATCTGTCGCCGCTCTTTGCTTCATGGTCTCAAATAAGCATTGGTGGCGTATTTTACCCTTTTGCCGACCTGAATATAAAACTCACTGCCATCATTCTTATTATAATTCTAACATGGGTAAATTCAAGGGGAATAAAAACGGGTGCTGGAGTAAGTATGGCCATTCTTTTAATGGTATTTGCCGGAATATTTTCAATTATCATATTCGGATTAAGCAGTAGCGAGGCACACATTAGTAACATTCAATTGCAAACAACAAACAATTCTACCGTTACCATTAGCTCCATTTTTACCGCGATGCTTGCGGCATTTTGGGCTTACCAGGGTTGGGCTGCTGTAGGTTATGTCGGTGGCGAAATTAAAAATCCTCATCGGAATATTCCCCGTGGTATCGCTATCGGGATATTCACTGTAATTGCGGTATACCTTTTAGTAAATACCACTTACCTGGCGCTCTTGTCTACATCGCAACTTGATGCAATTTATCAATCAGGAAATAAAATAGCGGCAGTAGAAGCGGTAAGAACTTTTTGGGGAGAGAACGGAGTGTTGTTTATTTCTATGCTCATTTTGGTTACTACGCTTGGCTGTTGTAACGCCACAATGTTTGTAAGTTGCCGCCCATATTATGCCATGGCAAAAGAAGGATTATTTTTTAAAAAAGTTGCCCGGCTAAACGATAAGCATGTACCTGCAAATTCATTATTATTCCAATCTGTTTGGGCCTGTCTGCTGGTTCTTTCAGGCACTTTTGATCAACTAACAGACATGATTATTTTTGCTGTATTCATATATTATGGAGCGACAACATTAGGTGTTTTTATTCTAAGAAAAAGAATGCCTGATGCACACCGGCCGTACAAGGTTTGGGGTTACCCGGTTGTACCCGCCATCGTTATAATTTTTTGTGTATGCCTCTTCTTCAATACCATTTTCAGCAGGCCGCGCGAAGCCGCCATTGGCGCTGTTTTGATGCTTACCGGCATACCGATGTATTACTTCTTTACCAGGGGAAATAAAGATCAATTTTTACCAGGAGAAAAAAAGAATCCTGATGGTGATCGTGCTATTTAGTGTTTCTCATAAATACCGCTCTGCAATTCAAGCTTACCTTCTTTAATATTTCTTAAAAGCATCGATAATTTTTCTTTGGTATCGTCTCCAATTAAAAGAAAAATACCAATATCCGGAGTACTTTCGCTGGGTTTCTTTTCCATCAACTTTGTAAAAAATTCAATTGCCTGGATTGTCTGGTCTTTTGTTTGAACTCTTCCAAGTCCTTCGCTTTTTAATATCGAATCAAATTCACTTATTGTCATTAAAAAACTTAACGATGCGTTCGAAGCCCAGGGAACGGGAAAGTGAATATGGGATTGGTCCTTGCTGAAAATATCGTAATAAATAAACCTTCCGCCTTTTTTTAAAACCCTCTGTATCTCCGAATAAAATCCTCCCTTATTTTGAATATTCATTTGAACGTGCTGTGTCCAAACCACATCGAAATGCTCATTTTCAAAAGGCATATTTAATGCATCGCCCTGCACAAAGTTGGTAAGATTTTGCAAACCTGTCTCTTTGGATAATAAGGTTGCGGTACGCGTAAATTCTTCAGTAAGATCAATACCGGTAACCTCACAGCCATACGTAGACGCGATCATCCTGGCAGGACCCCCAATACCTGAGCCAACATCCAATACTTTTGTCTTATCATCAAAACCAGCCTCAGCGGCCAGTTCCATCGACACTTCGGCACCACGGACATGAAATTCATCGACGGCGGCTATATCTTCACGTGTAATTTTTTCCTTGCCTTGCTCGCGTAACAACTTCATCAATTTTTCAAAAATTCCATCCCGGTGATAATGTTTTTCTACAGATGAAAATGGTTCCATAACTCGTTTCTTATTTATTTATTATTGTTAGATGCCCTCCAAAGTTTTTAAACATATTTCAATTAGCTAATAAAAATAGCTTCCTATATCTCCCGTGCATAATATTTTCCAGCGTCTAAAGTTAACCGTTAGTTTGCAGGAAACCATTAAGAAAAAACCAGGCTTCCGTTGGATGAAAATATTGTCTGGATAAAAATTTCTTGTATTAATTGCAAGTTGTAAATTTTTTTAGTAATTTTCTTCCTATTCAAATATTCCCCCGAAATTCCCCGCTTCCTCACTATTTATTTTTGCTACCTCCCTCCGCAAAATTTAGCCAGTATCGTTTTGTCTGAATAATATTTATATAAAGGTTACATGATTCGAAGTACTCGTTCACCCCAAAACCAGGTCTCCCCTACTACCTATATAATTATATCTGTGGCAAGCCTGGTAGCGGCTATTGGTATAGGCTACTATTATTTTCACACGATGATACATACCAGCAATGAAAAAATGGACGACCGGGTGTTCTATTTGGTATTGGTACTTTTTGGCATTGCTGCCAGCGCTTTAATTTTTGGCGTTATGAATTCTTATGCAAGCTTAAAGGGAATTCAAGCAAACGTTACTTATAAATTTACGGGGCCGGTAGTGGGCGTTATACTTACGGTGCTCGGTGGTTTTTTAATACCTAAAGGCTCAAGTGATCAGTTTCTTACTGTAAGAGTTTTTGACCAGGATCATAACCCCGTTACGAGGGGCGAGGTTACACTAAGCTTTCCTCATTACCAGCGGGAAGCTTCTATTAACGAAAAGGGGATGGTAGTTTTTCCGGATATACCTTTTGATCAAATAAGAAACAACATCATTATAAGTGTAACAAGTGACGGGTACACGAACATTACATTGGACACATTGCTTTCCAATTTCAATCCGATAAATCTTACGGTTAGCCAGGCGAAAATTATAAGATTATCCGGCACCGTAAAAGACGCTGCTGACCGCCCCATTAAAGATGTTCAAGTGGAGATAGATGGAACGCCCTATGCCGCTAGGACAATAAATGATGGCAGTTTTGATTTGCCCATTCCAGGTTATCATTTTGGCGATAGGATTTCATTGGTCACTTCTCACCCGGCTTATGAGGATAAAGAAAAAGAGTTCGACATCGAATCCGGCGCAATCAACAAAATTGAATTTGTATTAAATCCGCTTCCATTAAATAATGTCAAACACAAAATAAAATGAAGAAAACTATTTTGTTTGCTGTTTTATGTGCTCTGATGATGAGCAATATAAAAGCCCAGGAAGTAATTATAAAAGGAACGTTGCGCTGTATGAATAACGGCGTGGCTACTTCAACAAGAGGTGCCGTGAACATTATAATTATACCGTCCTTCAACCCTGAGGCCGCCGTGGCAACGACAACAACGCCGGAGGGATTTTTCCAGATAAGTACCGGATGGAATGCCAAAGACCTGAGAGATAAAAGTGTTTCTCTCTATATCATTACAAAATGCAGTTCGTGCAAGAAAGTACAGCGTGTTTTCATTTCTGAAGATTTAGATAAAAGAAATACGGATCCCACTAAAATGTTCGTGACCGTAAAAGGCTGGAAAATTCTTGAAAATTGCAGTAACTCAGAATTACCGGACATACAATCAGAAAAATTACTTGACTCTGCCCATAAACTTCCACCAATGGACATCAGCGGCAAAGCCCCCGGCAGCCCGGCCATGGCGCCCGTTTCCTTTATAAATTTATTTGAAAAATTAGTAACTGCGGCTGCAACTCCAAACACCGGCTTGTACAAAACGATCATGATACAGCCAGGCAAAATAAAGTTTGGGATATTCTTACATTCTTCCCCGATGACGAATACGGATAACACCGGTTTCAATTTTGCTCCGTCGCGTAATCTTTCTGAAGCCGTGTATTGGAATGCTTCAGCAATTGCAAATAGCTCTAATCCCTATAATGTAAGCTTACTCGCCAACTTTAAGAATAACATTAAACTATCAGGGTACCAGCAAATAAGTAAACGACTATATCTTGGGCTTGGAGGCATTTACACAAAACAAGATCAATTACGGTCTTTATCGGTTCAGAAAGTAGGCAGTATTGACCCCTTGGATATTTTGCCGGTAAAACACCCGGAAAAATTAGAAGAGTATGCTGCATTCGTAGCACCCGTTTACAAAATTAATAATGGGGTAAGTGTGGGAATAACCATAAAATCCGTATGGCAAAAATTTAATAATCCTAACCTTGTTTCAATGGAAGCGGATAATCTCGGGACATCTTACAATTTTTTTAAAGATGATACAATTAAAAAGCGAAATTTTGATGTAGACATTTCTCTAAGTTATAAAATAACCAGTTTTCTACAGGCAGGCGTATCCGTTATGAACGTCGCTGACACTAAGTTATATGCTGATACGTTCGTACCGGATTCATCTAATCAGTCGTATGTAAATCAACGGGCATACGGTGTTGGACTATGTTATAAATTGGGCAGATTCAATATTGGGGCCGATGCGCTCTTCACGAATAAGAAATTTTATGACGCATCTGTTGGATTAAATTATGTTCCATTTAATAATGGATTAATTGCTGCGGGTTATGCCTTTAACCAGCAAAGCTTTTCCGTTTCATTTAGACTAAAGCATTTTAAGATCGCTTATATTGATGACAATAACCTTATCGTAAATGATGTAAGGGTGGCAAAAAATAAAGTATTTAACGGAAAAATATATTCGGGATTTGTATTTGATTTTAATTAATTACTATCCGGGAAATCTTTTTCATTTGAAAGCAGAAAAATTTGAAGTTAAAATATATTCATCCTTTCATTCTTAAATCAAAATTTTCTGAATGACGAGCCAATATTAAAATTATTGCGGCTGCTTCATTTTAAGCTCAATTTCTTTTAGATCAATTATTGTTCCTTGGTTTTGAAACTCAGGCTGATTTAAAAGTCTCGGCTTATCAGTAAACCCAAGCGTCACAGCCTTTAATAAATCGGCTTGCGCCGCTTTTCCTTCATTGTTTCGGGCATTTATTATCGCAGATAAATACCAGGCCTCGCTGTTTTTTGGGTCTGCGATTTTATATAGATTAATAAAATATTGAGCCTTCTTATTTTGGTTACCCGTAATTAGTTGGTTGCTTATGGAATAAAATGCCAGCGACGAATAAGCTAACAACCTTTGATACATCGCCCCTTCCGCCGAAGCTACTTTTGCCTTAGTTCTATCATCATCAATTGTTTTTACCCAATAATTTATGTCGCCCTCCTGAAATTGTTTTTCATAAAAAGATTTTATTTTTTCTTCCTTGGCTAATACTTCCCGCTTGGCCATCGATTGCCTTTGCCAGCCCGGGTTGCTTTGGATTGCCACGTCTTTTTCTTTAAACCAATTAACTTCATCGCTTAATCCATCCAGGCAACTGATATAAAACGTGCACATTTCAGCAGCTTTTGCATAATCATCATTGCTTAAATGATCTTCAATTTTTTTCTTACCACTGCTAATAATACTTGCAATAAAATTATCGTCTTTGTTAGCAAGCCGTTCACGCATGGCATCCAGTTGAAGCCCCGCAAAAGCAATATCCATAGTACTTTCAGGCGCCCATTCATGTATTCCATCAAAAAAAATAATGCGGTGCCTCACCTGCGTCTTATCGAGGTCGTTAGTAATGGCAACAAGGTCAGTCATGTTCATATCACCTTCGCCAGCTATTGCAGTAAAGCTGAAATTAAAATTTCCCGCCATGGTTATACCAGGCAATGCAGCTCCGTTAGCTATTACGCCTTTAACCTCATGATGATTTAAAGCAACATAAGTTGCCACCTTAGCTCCCCCGGAAAATCCGCAGGTATAAATTCTGTTAGTGCTAATCTTTAGCCTCTTTTGAGAATCATTTGCTAACGTGTTCCACACATTTTCAGTTGTTGGCCAATCATTTCCATTTTTTGAATTATTGCTTCCAATTAAAATAAAATTATACTTTTCAGCCAGGGCTTTGTATTTTATTAATGGGAAAGAGCCATCTCCGTGAGGATCAAAAAAATAAATAACAGGTAAAGGTTTGTTTGCATTTTTTAAGGGAATGTAAAGCGCGTATGATTCGGATGGATCAGCGATACACATGATCTTTGCTATAATTTTTCCCGTTTCAAAAGTATCAACTACTGACATGTGGGAGCCAAGAGCCGTATCAATTTCATTGCCATCGATATCTCCTTCCCGTGAAGTTTTATTAGCGCACGCCACAGTGTAAAAAACAAGGATTGCAAGTTTGATGATGTTTCCAACTTTCATAAAAAAATTATCTCTGCAAAAGTATCATTTTAAGAATACTTCAAACAGTCTGCGGAAACACTTCTTTTTTTATGAAATCATATTTTGTGCTCTATCTTTATGGAGCAAGTTAATTCTTGCTTGTGCCTGATGAAATGCTTTAATTATCTGCTCTGCCTTATGCTGTTATTGACAAGCTACAGTAGCTTCTCGCAGGAAATTTGTGATAATGGCAAGGACGACGACGGCGACGGGTTGGTTGATCTTCAGGACCCTGATTGCCAATGTCACTTTAATGTGTCAGGAAATATTTTAAAAAATGCTTCTTTCGAATTATATAAAAATTGCCCTACAAATTATTCTTACGACCAGGATCATGCAATAGTAGATTTTTGGCAATATGGCAACTACACAAGTGGTAACCAAGCAGAGTATTACCACAATTTTAATTGCCCTTACGATTCGGGGCAGGTGATGCTTTTTATGCCGCCTCAATTGCCATTGCCAGATGGCAATGCGTTCATGGCTATCAGGCAATATGTTTATCGAAATCCATTTATAAAGGAAACGGATATTGCAAAAGTTTACATAAGCCAATGCCTTCAGACTCCACTGATGCCTGGAGAACAATACACGTTAAGCTTTGATGCGGGGAGATTTAAATCGAATGATGACCGTGATTTTAAATTTAAATCCGAACCCTTTACCGTTGCTATTTTTGGCAACACAGATTGTAACGCAGCGCCTTTTGGGCCGCCACTCGCATTGAGTAATGGCTGTCCTGCAAACTTTGCCGGATGGCAGTTACTTGGAAAAACAACTGTAATTAGTAAAGGAAAATGGGTACAAAACAAAATTAATTTTACAGTTCCTACCAACATAAATGTTATTGAAATAGGTCCCGATTGTTCGTTGCTAGAGCCCGTAAATGACCTAGCCGATAGTACTACATTTCTCGATTACTATGTTTATTACCTGGACGATCTCCATTTATTGCCTACGGTAGATTTTCCCTTTCGTTATATTAAAACGCAGGGAGGTAATCCATGCATATTCGATTCCATTCTTAAAGCGCCAATTATTCAAAATGGATCATACCAATGGTATAAAGACAGTATAGCGATTATTGGAGCCGTGGGAGCTAGTTATACCGTACTTAATACTCGTTTAATTGCGAATTATAATGTCCGTATTACTACCTCGGATTCCTGTTTTATCTCAGAGCCATTTTTGTTTACGCCTGGCGAGCTGGACAAAATAAATATTCCGGCTGATACGTCTCTTTGCGAAAACGATACGTTGTTGCTTGCCTCGCCATTACCGGGTATAATTTACAGCCTGAATGGCCAAACTGTTCCCGATGTAAAAATATTCCAGGCAGGAACTTACCAGGTTGCTGCTCTTAATACTAATGGTTGCGAAAGGCGATTTACAGTGACAGTTCATCCGCAAAATTGCCAGATATTTATACCTAATGTTTTTTCGCCAAATGGAGATGGCAAAAACGATTTATTCCGTATACCGGCTGGAATTAAAATTGACCTAAAGGAATTTTCAATCTTTGACAGATTCGGTAATAGAATCTATTCTTCCACAAATAGAAGCGCAGCGTGGGATGGGAAATTTAATGGCGTCCTGTGCCCGGCAGATGTGTACGTTTATTTTATTGAAGGATTTTCGAATAGTAAAAATATTCGAATACGCGGTACCGTTACCTTAGTTCGATAACGCCGAAATTGAAGTAATTTTAAATAGCCGGTAAAAAAATATTTTAAT
Organism: Ginsengibacter sp.; assembly: GCA_039935555.1. Taxonomy (GTDB): domain Bacteria; phylum Bacteroidota; class Bacteroidia; order Chitinophagales; family Chitinophagaceae; genus Ginsengibacter. The sequence goes on from JBDTKB010000369.1 coordinate 10,673, forward strand.
TTATTGGTATCTATATTATCTCCTTTAACTTCTCTACTACAGCATCTAT
>JBDTKB010000370.1:0-4858 GCA_039935555.1 Ginsengibacter sp.
GTAAACTGAATATTGTTAAAACAGCGACTTCCAGAAGAGGATACGCCTGTTACATTTATAGTACCCGTTGCCTCGCTAATAGGGAACGTTGGGTTATCGGCACCAATGCTTCCGGTCCCTGAAGAAACGCCAATACTGTAGTTGCCTGCAGTTGCTATGGTATAGTTGAAAGTATTCGTTATTTTTGAGACAGCCGCCACCCCTGGATTGATGGTTGTATTGGTTGAGGAAGTGGCAATTACAGTGCCGCTGTTATCATACATAGACAGGACAAGGCCACTTACACTCTGATATGATGGAACATAATAATCAATTGTTGTAATGGTTACATTCCCCTTTGTAGTAGTAAAATTTGTTTTCTTGTTGTTATATGAATTGTCAATGTAGGAAGTGGTAGTTAATGCGGTTGTTCCCCCGACTGATCCTGCTGCTCCGCCCCATAAAAGATTCGTTCCGGTGGCGCTTAACTGGACGGCGGTAGCATTCTGGCAATACGCAACCGGGCTGGTAACGATGGGCACGGCTGGTGGTACGCACACGCTTGCCTTCGAACCGCTAAGTGCAGTGGCGCTCAAGGCCCCTTCTGAAACTGCGTACACTTTCCAGTAATAGAGTATTCCCGTAGTTAACCCTGTTTGAGGGGAGGTGGTGGCATTCGACGCGGTTTGGGTTACAAAATTATAGTTTATGCCATCCGTAGATTCGTAAATAAGAAATCCTGTTTCATTGGAAGACAGATCCGCCCAGTTTAGCGTCATTGAGGTGCTGGTTACGCCCGAGAAAGTTAAACTTCCTGGTGTTATTGGTACAGGTGAAGAAAAAGAATAGGTATTCCCGGTTAGGGGTTTGGAAGTTATATTTGCTACGGTTGTTGAACTTACGCTGGTCCCTGCATTACTTACTGATAAAAAATTTCCGGAGCCAGTTGCAGCAGCGGTGATGCCTATATTTGCTGATGCGCTTTTTACCGAACCAGATTCCTGCCGGTATAGGTATTCAATTTTGCCAGTGCCTTCATACAGTTTTACCTGGAAGGAAATAGTATTGCCCGAAGCCAGGTAATTCCATTCGGCATTTAGAAATTGTATTGAAAATACGCGGTTACCAGCCGTTCCCGTAGTCACGTAACTTACCATTCCTGCTGACTGCATAGCCAGGTCGTCCCAGAGTGGGGCCATTACCGGCCTGGGCGCCCCCCCTCCTGAAAGGTCGTTTGTGTATAAGGAATTGGTGATGTCTGCCCCTAGTGTTAACCACCCGTTGGTGCTTGCTGACACGGTAGTATAACGGGTACCCATATAATAAAAATCAAATCCAATGGGGATGCCATTCCAATAGCCATCATCTGTGTTACCTCCGCTTAGTGAAGGGGAGGTGGCTCCTGATAAAGGTGCAAAGGTTCCGCTATATGCTGCAAAATGATAATTGGTAATATTCTGGGATGTGCCACGAAAGGTAAAACCTGCCAGAAGGATTGCAAGGAGATAGAATTTCTTAATCATATTTTTGATATTGAAGTATTAGTCTGATCTATCATTGTAAATGAATATTCTATAATAGAATGGACATTTAATAAAATAGGCATTGATAACAGGTAATTTAAATTGAAAGTAGTCAGCGATTTGGCAGTGGATGATGCGCTAATAGCAGGTTGAAATACGCCGGTAAAGTTCGCATCACCAATAATTAAATTATTGGTAACTAAAGGAACAGCACTGGTCCAGCTTTTTGAAATTGCCCAATTGACGCATGTAATTCCCGTCCAACTTGTCTGCACGTAACTTTTTGTTGTAGCGGCTATCGGAATCACTGTCGGAGCAAATAAGGCTATGATGTTTTTCATAAAACGGATTAAAAAATAATATTTTTATCATCCTTTAATCAAACATCCGGTTCACATATTAATTAAAGATTTCTATAATCTAAGGAATATCGCCACAGTGATTCTTTATTGGTATTTGTGATTTTTTTTGTTTCAATTATTTTCAGGTTCCGTTATCTAAAATTTAAAATAGAAAACATATCGAAAGAAAAATCAAAAGAAAAATTATCGTTTAATTTCATTGATGAAGACTTTTAATTTAAAGACATTCACATTATACAAAACGTCAAACATTTAAAATAATTGTTTATACTGAAAAACAATTTCTCAAATATTCTTTAACCTCTTCGGATTTGCTTCCAGCAATCCTGATTATATGAACCTATTCAATAGTAAACCAACAATTAGTGTGTTGTTTTTAATTTTATGTACTTTCTATTGATTACCACCCTATTTTAACTTGCTTTAATTCATCACCTTTATAATTTCCACACTTCCGTCGGTTTTAACCACTTCTAATTGATAAATTCCTTTAGCAAAATTCGGACAGACAATGGTTTCTTCAGAAAGCCATCCATTTATCTCAGAATTTTACCACCCTGTTGTCCGATTTATTTCCTTGCAACAGCAAAGAAGAGCAGAAGATATTTGCATTTCTTACTCAAAGGGAAACCAACTGGTAAGCGCTGCCTGATGTATTACCTGTACTAATAAAACGCGCAACCGAACTTGAACAAAGCTTACACAATTACCCCTGCAAAAACCATACATTGCTAAAATACCATCCTGAAAATTCTAATCCAGGTAATTACAAAGAATCTGTTGCTGGAGAGTCCAACATTCAGGAGAAAATATTCAGAGATCAACCCTGCCGCTATAACTACTATTGGAAGCATTTTTTTCGTCATTACTCAAAAAGCCAACCAATGTTTCTGCTACAAAGCCTTTTAATACCTCCGTTTTCAATCGGGCGTTGCATTCGGCGCGCATAGCGCTGCCTATACTAAAAACCGCTTGTTTCAGTTCCGGAAAATAGGCGACCAGTATTACAATGTCATCTGCTTTAGCCGTTCCATTCCCGGAATTATCGATCCAACTGAAAATGATGTTTGATTCTGCATCTGCGGTGGCAGTTGCATTTAACGGAGTGGGCAATGGCCCTTGGGAAACAAGCACTTCTCTATAATCCAACCTCGTATCCGGATAATTTCCGGTGATAGCCAGATTCATGATAGCTGCTGTGGCTCTGTTGTAGCCGGTGCTACCCGTGGAGTAAGCAGGAAAAGTTTTATTAAAAAAACCTGTGCCCGAAAAGGCGCGGGTAAAATCGTTACAGACTTTTATTTTCTCACGCTGTGCTGTGCGTGCAGGAGTTACCTTCCGGTCACTGCGCGAACGGGCGGAGCGTACAATATTTTCACCGTTGCGAACATAAGTGGTAACAGTGCCTACTTTTCCTGTCACATGTCCTAATAGGCCATTAGCTATCTTTCCCATACTTTTTGTTTTATCTAAAACGTCCTTTTGCCGTTTTTAGTATGTCCGTTGATCGCTCTATAAGATCGAACAACGACCAAAGAAGTATCGAAGGTTTATCGAAGAAATAATGAAAGAGATAATAAAATGAATTAATAAATTAGGCCGAAAATTCCGGCATAATGGCAGCGTCGCCGGGAAGATAGAAAATCGGCATTACTCTATATAAGTATTCCCATAAAAAATGCCAAAGAATACAGAGGAAATTATTGCTGATTATAGAAATAAACCTTAATTATTTTTGGCGAGCCCTAATCCTGCATAAGGTTTCAATAGTCATTCCAAGGTAGGATGCAACATATTTTAACGGAATCCGGTTTACCAGGTTTGCCTGTGTTTTAACAAAATGTTGGTATTTTCTTTCAGCAGAAGAAATCCGGCTGATAAAAGCACGTTCTTCGGCACTACGGTAGGTGAATTCCCATAAACGGCGGCAGATGAAATTGGTCTCATGGTACGTTTCAAAGATATATTCAAGAAATTCTATTGGTAAGGCAATGAGCTCCGTATCTTCAAGTGCCTGCAAATATTCCTGGCAAGGCTCCTTTGTTCCCAATGTACGAATAGATCCAATAATTTCGTTTTCTTCATTAATCCATGTAGTGATTTGCTTTCCCTCATCTTTTATATAACCATGAACAACTCCTTTTACTATAAAATACAAATGATTGGCTTCTGAACCAGGCCTTAAAAGCAATTTCTTTTTTTCAAGAAATAAAGGAAAAGTTTTATTGTCAAACTCCACGATTGCTTCTTTTGACAGAGGCCTTACCCTGCTAAAAAAAGGAACAACAGGAGAATGGCCGTCAACAGTTTCCCACTTACGTTCATTTGCCATCATCAAATTAATTTAACATTACGACTGTTAGTTATTATGCAATATAGTCACAATTAGATTTTGGGTTGGACTGGTTAAATTTTCATAATTCTAATCAACGCGATACTATGGAAATTGGTCCAGGAGTTTATGTGGTTAATACTTCCGTATCCCGAGAAATGAATCCGTTGAATTTGAAGGCCACGCAAAACACTAATTTAAATCCTTTTTGAAAAACGGCAATAGTAAAGCAACAATTAAGCCTCTTTTGTCTTTAGTTGCTTTTTTAGAGAATATTCAAAAAACTCCAATCTAAATAAAATAATATTTATATCATCAGCAAATAATGTCTTTTAATAAATAGAAATTATATTGATCTAATTCTTTCTCTCTAATTTTGAATTAAGCCTTTTCAAAATTTAAGTGATATCTTAATGATCAGCTTATGAAAGCTTTTGTAATCTACTTTTAGTTTGGTATCATCCAATGTTGTAATGAAATTTTATCAATAGAAGAAATATCAAATACTTTCTACTTTTTTGAAACAATATTTTTTGGTTGGCTGCAAGCAATCAGTCCAAAATGCGCAAATCAATTTTGAGCAAAAACTTATTTATAATATTACATCACCATTTTGCGTATTAAAAAAAATCATTCTAGTTTCAGATAAATTCAGAGGATAG
>JBDTKB010000371.1:0-7202 GCA_039935555.1 Ginsengibacter sp.
TAGCTTTAAAAGTAGATGATACGGCCAAAGCAAAGCAATTTGCCAGCTCGCCCGGGCTTATGGAAGCTATGAAAAAAGATGGTGTAATTGGCAAACCAACCATTCGGTACTCGGTAACTAAATTTCAAGATGGCACTACCGATGCTTCTACCGAGAGGGGAATAGTTACCTTTAAAGTAAAAGATTACGACGCATGGAAAAAGGTGTTTGATGGCGACCAGCAGGACAGGATGAATGCAGGTATGAAGACCAGGGCTATCGATGTAAATATGGACGACCCCAATATGGTAACAGTTGTAGCGGTGATAGAGGATATGAAAAAAGCAGAAGATTTTATGCAAACGAAAGAACTGAAGCACAGGATGGATTCTGCAGGTGTGGTAAGTAAGCCGGATGTTTTCTATTATCATGTAGTGAAACAATACAAATAAAGTACAGGTTTGGTTCCGGGTATCCCTCAAAAGGAACCCGGTCCGAATCATTTTTAAAGATATCTGGAAGGGGTATCATACGATCAGGCTGCCGGTGTGAACGCTGTCGGAGGCTCTCTTCCCATCCGCGCTTACAAAACCAATCCATGTTTCCGCGGCTGTACCTTTATTGTCAGTACTTATCGCAAGCGTTGCCGTGCAGGCTGACCTATGCGGCATGTGCCAAAGAGCTGTCAATTTAGTTTAAAGAACCATAAGTTTTCCTGTAAATATTTTATTATCAGCCGATAACCTAACGATATAAACCCCCCGTGCCAGGTTATGTGGTACCGTAATCTTGCCGCTTTGCAAACCCTGCGCAATAGCTTTTTTAATAACAACCTGGCCGGTCATATTGTAAACTATAACCTGGCCGCCCTGCTGCAAACTTGCATTGGAGGAAATAGTAAAACTGTGTACCGTGTTGGGATTTGGATAAATGGTAAATTCTTTTGTAACCGGAATAATATCGGCTTCAGTAAATAATTGCTCAACGGGTATAACCTGCCTGCGGGTTAGCGGGCCGCTCCATTCAAGCTTACAAACTGCATTGCCGCCATGTTCATAATACTCAAGCCTGATCGCGTTTTTTGCGCATTCATCTAAATCGATGGTGGCCGCGTATTCAGTAGTTCCCTCGTCGATCCATTTATCTATAAGTAATTTATTGTTTACCCATAGCAGTACGCCGTCATCTGCTGTCACGTAAAAAGTGTAAGTTCCGGCATCAAGGCCCTGCACGTACCCGGAAAATCTTGCTTTAAAATTATCATTGCTTATACCCGCAGGGCTTCCCTGCCCCCAATCAAAATCTACAACAGGTTCTGTCTTTTTAACGGTAGCAGTTACAGGGAAATCAACCGCAGGAGGCAGGTCGCTAAAATATTCTGCCACCAACCCGTTTCCATTACTGGTGCACTTTACAGCAGAGGCAAATAATTGAGATGCGGGAATGTTTTGTTTACAAATTCCGGCAGCGCTCCATTGCAGTATGCAGGATGCGTCGCCGGTATTGGAATAGTATTCCAGCCTGATATCGTAGTCAATGGATTTTTGCAAAACGATAATGCCATTATTTGTTGTCACTGGTTTATCGCTCCAGCTATCAATTATTAAAGTATTGTTTACCCAAAGCCTTACACCATCACTCGCTGTTACATAAAATGTATAACTACCATCAGTGAGCGGGTTGATTTTGCCTGTCCATTTCACTTTAAAATTGTCCATACTTATGCCGGGTGCCGGGCTGCCTGAACCCCAGTTAAAATTGACGGCAGCGTCAAGCTGTACCGTTGTTGCAGCTAAAGGAAAATCAGATGCGGCGGTGCTGTTGGTATAGTACTCGCCCTTAAGGCCGGTCCCGTTTCCATATTGCAGGTTGGCTATTGAATTATTACAGGCAAGTCCATATACTTTTATTTCTTTTGAGAAGGTGGGCGCATACACTTTACCATTTGCTATGGTAGGCGTATTGAACTTCGCGAAATTTCCAATAGCATCATTTTTATCCATGTCGCTGTTCCATAGTTCACCTCCTGAAACATCACCGGCGTTATAAGCGGCAATGGTGCCGGGCCTCACCTGGTTATTAGCATTGCCCGAAAAAGGAAAGCACGCCCATAAAACAGCAGATGAAGTATCTGGTCCGTTGGAGCTAACCGATAGCATGGCGCCTGGCATTCCGTTATCAAGGTTCCTGCTTCCCTGCATATAGGTTTTTGAGAAAGTACCTGTACTTCTTTGAAATGTAAACTGTCGTATTTTAAAACTTTCCGCCCAGGCATACACAAATTCCCCCGTACTCAAATTAGCATAAACGGGTGAACCATGTACATGCACAAATCCTACACGACTCGGATTAAATTCAAGCGTGTCTTTTACCTGTGCATTTGCTGCATTGAATTTACCCATATTTTTATAGTCAACAACATAAGAAATACCTTCTTTGGAGCCTGAAATCGTGAGGGAGGAATTTGGAATGATCAGTGCGCCATCGCTTCCATAATCAAGATCCATCTGATCCAGGTAGTCATAGTTAGCCGGCGTAAACCAATCCAATTGGGCGAGCTGCGGAGAAAGTTTGATGAGGCTTTCGCTCCTTCCGCCAATAGTGTTTGTATTATCAGGATTGGTGGTTCCGTTTCCTGTTACCACATACAGATTCCCGTCACCGCCAATTGATATTCCCTGCCCTGCCATCCAGATGCCGCCTGCCCATCCATCAGGAGTGGCATTATAAGTATATTTAAGATTGAGTGTATTCGCATCAAAACCCAATATCCAACCGTGATAGGGTCCCCAATCGCAATGAGATGCGCTTGCGACATAGACTGTATTATTGTATAGCAGTAATGCCGGGCGCTGGTTTTGGTATTTTGCCAGGAAAGCAATCTTTCCATTGAGAGTGCCTGCGCCATTACCATCTACCCCGGCAGAAATAAGGTGAGGGCTTCCTTGTTTATGAAGACCGGTTTTTATATCAAGCGCGTTAATGTATGCATAAAAGTTTCCATTATTATCGATTGTCTTCGTGGCTACATATAACGTGTTAGAAGCAGTGTCAATAACGGGAGTGCCAACAATCCCAAAACGGCCTGAAAAGTCCCGGTAGTTACCTCCACATGGGCTACCTTCCGTAGCATCAGTTAAATCAAAAATATTTGGCGCTCTTTTGCCAGGGGGGCTAAGATTTATTTGCCATAACGGGGCACCCCGTGAAACATCTTCGCCATCAAATGCATATACAGTATTGTTCACCGTAGCAACATATAAAACACTGCCGGTATAGTTGCCAATAGTTAAATGGTTAACGACTAACGGTTGAGCATACACTTCATCATCCACACTAAGTGTTCCTATACACCCAAATTTACCGGAGGTAATATTGGAATGATTCAAAATTGTTTCTTTATCATTCCAGCCCGTTCTGTTAAGGTTATTGTGTTGTGTGAGCACTGACACACCTGTTTGGGAAAAGGAGGGCAGGTATGCTAAAATAAAAAGTGCAGGTACAAAAAGTCTCATATAATTGCTCGATGTTGTTTAGGTAATCTATTAAGCAATATTAGCTTTAATTTGGACGTGCACAGTTCGGGCGTCCACCTATTCTGCTACTTGCAGAATTTACAAGCTTTTCTTGTTTGCGCGCAACCTGGTTATGCGGCCCTTACTATTAAATCGTTGTATTTAGCCTTTGAAGATGTGCTCCTTTCTTTCGAAAGTCCAAACCATACACCCCTGAGAGCAGCCACATGTTCTCCTGGTTAGCGACCAAACTTTTAGAAGGCATCTATCTTATCCTTCCGGAATGTCTTCCTAATAATTTTATAGATTAATAAAATGAAGGAAGAACCGCCGCTTCTCGCGTTCTTAGCGATTAAGTTTTATTAGAGCAACCTTTCTTACATTTATGATCTTTATAAAAAATCATACATGAAAAAGTTACCGATAGGCTTCAACCTTTTACTCACCGCAAGTATTTTCACCATACTCTTAGCAAACGTTCTTCCTGCAAATGCCCAGCAGCAACAATATGCCAATGCTTATACCTTTTGGGATTTTGGGCAGGGCGCCGATAATGTACAAAATGTAGAGCAAAAAATATGGATTGCCAAACCGGCAAATGGCACACAGTGGGTGATGACGTGGGCGTGGGTAGCAGACCCGGCACATGGCGGCTACCTGGGTTTCAATACTGATGGTGATGGCAAAGGGCAAGCGCTTTTTTCTTTATGGAATGCAACGGAGGCTACCGGCGGTAATTGCAAAGAGTTTGGTGGCGAGGGTGTGGGATGGAGCTGCCGCACGCCTTTTGAAATAAGGCCGGATGTATTTTATTTATTGCGTTTGGCCCGCACAAGAACAGATGCGGATGGGGTGTGGTGGGGCGCATGGATCGTGGAAAATCCGGGCGCTGACGAAGCTAAGGAAACGGCTCTCGGCGAGATAAAAGTAAAGAGCGAAATGAACGTGATTCGTGGCAACTCGATAAACAACTTTAGTGAATATTACGGGCAAACCCAGGAAAAATGCGGTACAGTGCCGCTGTCCATATTTGGCGTTGCGCCTCCTGCAATTAATAAAGATGAGAACGGCAACTATAGCCGCACGGCCAAACTAAATGGCTCGAGCGATCCTCAGCAGAATCCATGTAAAACCGGTGATGAAGCGCAGGGTACTTTGTTCAAGGTAGAGAATTATGCACTGAGTACAAACGGCGGTGCCTTGATATTTTTGGGTGGCAATGGTAATGATCATGTACTGCCGGAAGATATTCAAAAGCCACAATGACTCACCACACTAAGCAGCTTGCTGTAAATTCTGCACTATAAATAATATGGAGAATAAAGAAATGGGTCACCGCCGGGTAACCCATTTGTAAGATCCCACACGTATTATTGTTTAATATACTCCTTATGTCCCTCTTTATTGATATAGTATTTACCACCTCTGGGGCCCTGGTAAATGGTCCTTCCCTTAGCGTCGGTTTCCACTACAGGATCTGCTGATTTAGTTGTTGTCGTTGATACCTGGGTTTTTTGTTGTTGAACTTGTGGTTGTGCCTGAACCTGTGTACGGGTTTTCTTTTGGGTGGTCACCTGGGTTTGCACAGTTGGCGCTGGTTGCACAATTGCCGCTGGTTTTGGTTGCGGTGTGACAGTTGCCTGTGTAGTTGTTTGAACCTTTGTTTTGTTGGCTTTTAAACGCATGTCAGGTGTACCGTCTTTTTTCAACCCGTTACTGGTTGTGGTACTTTGTGTTTGCGTAACCTTTTCCTTTTTTTGCTTTTTGGTCTCCTTTGTTGCTACAGTGGGTGTTTGCGCATTCACAAAACCCAGTGTTGCAAATACAAGGGTAAGAGCGATAATAATCTTTTTCATATTTTTTATTTTAATAGGTAAGTGAAACAACTATTGAACCATATTTCTGGTTCCTGCTGTAAACGAGCCTTTCCATATAAAATCTTTACAATAAATAATTGCAGGTATGATCAGTAGGGTTAAACTTGCGCCCCGGCATGAGGTTAAAAGCCTTTTAATGAAAAAAATCATTTCGGCAGTAATAATAGGTTTAAATAGAGGACTTGGCGAGTTGGCTGCACGAATAATAACCATTCTTCCCATACACTGAGTTCTCTTCAAGAGACTCAGCTTATACAACGCCAGTAAAGCATCAATCAGTGGATTATTAATACTCTTTATCTAATTAAAAATTCCACCAATTTGCAGAAGGATAAACTTCATGCAGGATAACCGGCTCACCAATCATAGGTGTAGTTACTTTTAAATTGGTGGAAGCTGCAGCTTTTAAAACTCTTTCAGGGCTTTCGTTCCACGGATGCAAGGCCAAAGTAAATTTACCCCAGTGAACGGGTAGCAACACTTTCGCCCCGAGGTCTAAAGCGGCCTGCACCGTTTCTTCGGGCATCATGTGTATAAGAGGCCATGCCGTATTATACTGGCCACATTCCAAAATGGCAATATCAAACGGGCCAAACCTTTCGCCAATTTCGGCAAAGTGAACATCATACCCGGAATCGCCGCCGAGGTATAAGTTATCATCTGCGGTTTTAAGAATAAATGAAGACCATAAGGTTTTGCCGCGCTTTAATCCACGACCAGAAAAATGCCTGGCCGGTGCAGCAGTTAATGTCATATCGCTGGTTAAATTGGCTGTTTGCCACCAATCTAATTCGGTAATAATTTCTTCATTAAATCCCCAGTAAATAAGGTGCGCTGAAACGCCCATTGAACAGTAAATGGCTTTAACTTTTTTCTTCAACTTTTTAACGGTTTTAAAATCCAGGTGATCGTAGTGGTCATGCGTTAGAATTAAAAAATCAATTTCAGGAAAATCATCGGTTGTGTAAATATCACTTCCTTCAAAAGCTTTTACCATAAAGGAAACCGGCGACGCATGGCCGCTAAATACGGGATCCACTAAAATATTTTTCTCTTTAATTTTTATTAAATAGGAAGAATGGCCAAACCAGGTAATGATAGGATGCTCACTTCGGGTATTCTTCAAATCATTTTTAAAAGAAGGTAGTTTGGAAGGTGGTTTTACATCAGGATTCTTATTTAAATTTTTTTTAATCAAATCATAATAAGAAGTGCCCGGCAACATCATCGGTGTTGGAGATACATTTTCAAATCCGTTTTCTTTATAGTTTGGAGATTGCTTTATTTTTTCGAGATGCTTGCCGGCCGGATGTTTACCGGTAACCTTTAATGACATAATTTTTATTTAGCTGTTATTGTATCAGACGAATAAAAGGGCTTCATATTTTAAACATTTAATTTTTATTTGCCTTTCAAGGCATTAGCATAGTTGGACAGTTAAAAATATTTCTTTCTATAAACAGTGGTTTGTGTATCATGAATTATTTTAAATAGCTCCGAATATATTTCTTAGAAAACTTCTTAAATAGCCTTTCGGCATTTTAATGCCGCGAATTTAAACAAAGTCGAAGGAGTATTGTTACATCAACAATATCCCACATTTAAAGAGCCGATTTTCCTGCTAACTGGCTGGCAACAATCAACACGAATAATGCTGCCTGTAACCGAAGAAACCTTTTGGGTAAAAATTAATTATATTTAAACCCAAAAACCGGGATAACGGCTAAATGACTATTAAAATTTTCTATGATGAAAAAACTAACAACAGTGGACTTTATAATGCTTATTGCGGCCTTTTTGTCGCTGATTTTTTCTGAAACGCTTTGGTTTA
>JBDTKB010000372.1:0-2658 GCA_039935555.1 Ginsengibacter sp.
GTGAAATAAGTGGCTTCAGTTGCCACAAAGCAATTGCAAAATTAAAGGACGGATCTACGTTCACCGTTTATTACACCACCGATGTTAACGCCGTCAATAAAGACTATGACTATCAATTTAAAACGCTTCAGGGCCTTGCGGTTCAATATGAAATGCAAACAGGAAAGATGAAGTTTAAATTCACGCTAGCCAGCATTAATTACGCTACGGTTCCAGCTTCAAAGTTCGAAATTCCAAAGTCAGGATACAGGGTATTAACGTATGAAGAGGCAAAAAAATAGCCCTCAATTATTTCCCCATAAATTAAAATTCATCTGCAAATTATTTATGCTTCAATCATTTTATGATTTGGAACTTGCATCATGTATTTCGAAAATAAAAATAGAGCGCTGTCTTCCTTAAAATAAAAATGCCCGCTTAAAGCAGGCATCTTAAAAATTATTTTATTTATCTCATCTTATTTCCTTGACCTTATAATTAATTTATAACCAGTCTTTTGATCATATTCCGGTATAAATATCTTTTGCTTGTAGGGCAAAATATAAATTGTATTTCCTTTCTTATAGGAAATAAATGCATCGCTAACAAGATTATTACCTACTTGTCGCTTATTTAATAAAAAACTTCCTTTATAAGAAATTCCTGATCTTAGGTTAAATGCAATCGAATTTTGAAGAGAACCTTGGGTTGTGATATTTAACCGGGTTTTATTCTTCTTTAGAAATCCACCACGGTCTGCGAAAGCCATGATGAAAATCCCGCAAAAAGCCAAGATCACGAAACCTATTTTGGCATACTTGTTCATTATTAGAAATTAATTTAAACTTAACAAAAGTACGAAAAATAAACGAAATCATAAAGTTATTATTTCATTCTAAACTAATAATTTAATAAAAAAATTAATCTGCAATATGATTCTGAAAAAAATCAGTAATTTGGAGTAAGATAAGCACATGAAAGAAAACCCATTCAGGCAAAACAAGGAAGAAATGAAAGAACTGCTCTCGCAGTACAATAATTTCAAATTGGGTAAAAAATTTAAGTTTATTGAAGAAGATGCCTTCGAAAGAATTATTGATTATTTTGATGAGAACGATGATCTGAATTCTGCGGTTGAAGCAGTTAATTATGCGGTAGAGCAATTTCCGTATTCGTCCAGCCTAATGGTAAAAAAAGCGGATCTTTTGATTGCTACAAGAAGATACCGTGAAGCGCTTTCGTTACTTGATAAAGCTGAATTGCTTGACAGCAATGATATCAATCTTTACATTCTTAAAACAGATGCTCATCTTGCTCTTGATAATCAGGAAAAGGCTGCTGAGCTTTTAGAAAAAGCAATACATGTTTTTGAAGGAGAGGAGAAGACTGAGTTATTATTTGAGCTTGCAGATGTGTACGACGATTATGAAGAATTTGACAAAGTTTTTAATTGCCTGAAACTGATTCTCGAACAAGATCCTACTAATGAAGAAGCGCTGTATAAAATTTGTTTTTGGACCGATTATACCGGCCGAAATGAAGAAAGTATAAAGTTGCATAAGAAGATAATAGATGAATTTCCTTACACACAACTCGCTTGGTTTAACCTTGGTGCTGCATTTCAAGGATTGAAACTGTATGAAAAATCGATTGATGCATACCAATACGCAATTGCCATTGATGAGAAATTTGACTATGCTTATCGAAATCTTGGCGATGCGTATTTAAGATTACATAAATACAAAGAAGCAATTGAAGTATTGCAAAAAGTGCTGGAGTTGTCGATGCCGGAAGAAGTGATTTACGAAGCGTTAGGCCACTGTTATGAAAAATTGAAAAACCCAGCGCAGGCAAGGTTTCATTACCGGAAAGCCTCTCATCTCAATTCAACCGATAGCCATCTATATTTTAAAATTGCAGGCACCTATATGAACGAAGGTCATTGGGATAGTGCGGTAAAAAATATTGAATCGGCTATGCGGATAAACAAGTCGCAGCCAGATTACCATTTTGCTTTGGCAAAGTGTTACATCCAATTAAATAAAATAAAAGATGCAGTAATTCACTTCTCAAACTTTATTAAAGCAAGGCCGAAAAACGCTAATGGCTGGAAAGAACTTATAAAATGCCTGCATGATGCCGAATATTTTGAGGAGGCTCTTGAACAGGTTTATAATGCTCAAAAAAATACCAGCGACAAGCCGGTTTTTGTATTTTATAAATCGGCCATTTTATTTGCTCTTGGAAAATCTAAAGAAGCTTTACTGCAATTAGAACTTGGTATGCAGCAAGCGCCGGCTCTTATAAAACAGTTTGTGGCTTTAAATCCGTCCCTTCTCCAGCACCAATCGATAGTTGAACTTATTGCTGCCTATAAAAATAAAATCCTGAAGAAGAAGAGTTAAAAGATATATTTCCTGTTTTTGAATTATTGGTGGTACAAAACTATCTTTGTCGCCTTTATAAAAATATATGTATGAATTTTAATCTTTCGCAAATTCCCGAAAGGGTTCCTAAGCCACGCCAATATGGGTTAACAATGGTAATGGACAAAGGGTTGAGTTTAGAAGAATCAAGAAATTTTTTAAGCGCTGCTCACCCGCATATTGATATTGTAAAACTTGGGTTTGGAACCGCTTTTGTAACACCAAATCTTAAAGAGAAAATAGATTTATATCA
>JBDTKB010000373.1:0-4216 GCA_039935555.1 Ginsengibacter sp.
TCTTTAATGAAAGTAATAAACGCGGCTACGCCATTTTTTTTGATATAACTATCAGGATCTTCCTGGTTAGGAAGCAACACCAGTTTTACATTTAAGCCTTCTTCCAGCGCCAGGTCAAGGCCGCGTAAGGCCGCCTTTATTCCGGCGGCATCTCCATCATAAAGTATCGTTAGATTTAAAGTGTATTTTTTTATGAGCCTTAACTGATCCGGCGTTAAAGAAGTTCCGCCGCTGGCTACTACATTTTCAAGTCCTGCCTGGTGAAGCGCAAGCACATCTGTATATCCTTCAACGAGCAAACATTCTTCAGCTTTATCTATTGCCTGCCTGGCAAAATTTGATCCGTATAAAATTTTACTTTTTACATAAATCTCATTTTCCGGCGTATTAATATACTTCGGCGCTTTATCATTATTTCTTATGAGCCGCGCGCCGAAGCCGGCAATTTTTCCAGTTTGGTTGTGAATAGGAAAAATTATGCGGCCGCGATAATTATCCTGCAAACCATTTTCTCTTGCCGCAACCAAACCAGATTTTTGCAGGAGCTCTGCGTTGAATTGATTGTCTGTGGCGGCTTTTGCAAAACTGTCTCTTGCCTCTGGATTATAACCAAGTTCAAACTTTTTTATAATGTCTTCTCTAAAGCCTCTTTCTTTTAAATAGCTAAGTCCTACGTTGGTGCCTTCATCGGAATTAAAAAGCGTTTCGCTAAAAAAATTTTGGGCAAATTTATTGATGATGTAAAGACTGTCAGCAACAAGCTGGTGCTCCTTAAATTCAGGAGAAGTTTCCGTTTCTTCAACATCAACATTATATTTTGCGGCGAGCCATTTTAGAGATTCAACATAGCTGTATTTTTCATGCTCCATTAAAAAACTAATGGTGTTGCCACTGCGGCCGCATCCGAAACATTTATAAATTTCTTTAGAAAGCGAAACGGTAAATGAAGGTGTTTTCTCGTTGTGAAAAGGGCAAAGCCCGATATAATTTGTGCCCCTTTTTTTAAGCTTTATAAATGTACTAATGATTTCAATTATATCAATTCTGCTGGTAATTTGCTGTATGGTAGCTTGCGATATCATTCTTTTCAAAAATAAAACTTAGTAAAGTTAATGAAGCAATTTTCTATATAAACGAAAAAATCATTTGCAGTTTACTGAAATAAATATTGCAGGTAAAAGTTGAAATAGAAATATTAATACCAAACAAAAACTTTCTTAAAATTATTCGTTTTGAAAGATGGCCTTGAAATTTCCGGCAGCAGCTATTTTGCCTTTAAAAAATCAATCTATTAACGCCCAACCTGTAGGAAGATGTATGCAGCAATTATTACAATTACAGTCGTTACAATCATGATTATTGTAAATTTTTTTGTAGAGATAGTAGTAGCCATTATCGAGGTTTAGTTTTTAAAATTTTAGTAAAATAAAATAAATTCATTCATTTATTAAAATAATAAAATAATACGATGAAATATTTAACCCGGGAATTGAATAATCCTAAACAATTAGTTCCTGCTGTCTTTTTGCAATCAAACAAGAAATCGATCCTTCATAAATTATTTCTTACAAAAAATTGCTTTTGATTGAACGGCTTTCAACACGATAATAAATTGCGCTGCTTTGTAGTTCAAACTGCTCACTTTCTGCCATTTAATCGTTTCAAATAGCCTTTGTTACCTTTGCACCACAAATTATTATTATGGATAAAAAAGGAGTTTATATCGTTTCAGCTGTGCGCACACCAATAGGAAGTTTTGGGGGAACTTTAAAAGATATACCCGCAACAAAATTGGGCGCTATCGCCATTAAAGCTGCGGTTGAAAAGGCAGGCATAAAGCCCGCCGATGTAAAGGAAGTATATATGGGTTGCGTATTGCAGGCCAATCTCGGCCAGGCTCCTGCGCGCCAGGCCGCTATTCATGCAGGATTACCGGCAGATGTTTGTTGCACTACGGTAAATAAGGTTTGCGCAAGCGGAATGAAGGCAATAATAAATGGTGTTCAAAGTATTTTGTTGGGCGACGCAGATATTGTGGTTGCCGGCGGAATGGAAAACATGAGTGCTGTTCCATTTTATTCGCCGTCGCTTCGTTGGGGAAATAAATATGGCAATACAACCATGATTGATGGTGTTGCCAAAGACGGACTTACCGATGTTTATAAAGATTATGCAATGGGCAATGCGGCAGAGCTTTGCGCCCGGGAATGTAATATAACCAGGGAACAACAAGATGAATTTGCAATTGAAAGTTATAAGCGTAGCCAGGCAGCCGTTAATGGTGATAAATTTAAGGATGAGATTACCGGGGTTGAAATACCGCAGCGCAAAGGCGATCCGGTAATGATGCTAAAAGATGAAGAACCTTTTAATGTGAAATTTGATAAGATTTCCGGGCTAAAATCTCCATTTGAAAAGGGAGGAAGTGTTACAGCCGCAAACGCAAGCACCATTAATGACGGCGCCGCAGCAGTTGTTTTAATGAGTAAAGAAAAAGCGGATGCCCTGGGAATAAAACCACTTGCGAAAGTACTCGGTTATGCGGATGCAGAACAGGAACCGGAATGGTTCACAACTACTCCGTCATTGGCTGTTCCAAAGGCAATTAAAAAAGCCGGGATTACAATGGAACAGGTAGATTTTTTTGAATTGAATGAAGCGTTCAGTGTTGTAGGAATTGTCAACTCACAGAAAATGAAACTGGATCCGGCTAAAGTAAATGTCAACGGTGGCGCGGTTTCTTTAGGCCATCCGTTGGGCTGCAGTGGCGCCCGTATAATTGTTACCCTTATAAATGTATTAAAGCAAAATAAAGGTAAAATCGGCGCTGCCGGAATTTGCAATGGCGGCGGTGGAGCAAGTGCAATGGTTATCGAACTTTGCTGATTCAATAGCGATTATTCATCCCAAATTTTATTTTCATCTTAACAAGAGGCAGAACCTGCTTTTTTAAATAAACCTACCTTTGCCCACTTAAAAAAGTATCCATGAAAAAAGTCGTTTTCATTATTGTAAGTATTTTATCTTTTTCTACAATTACAAAAGCCCAGGATTCGTCGTTTACGATCAATGGACAATTAGAAAAAATTAAAGACGGCACTATTTTTCTAAATATTTATGAAAATGACAAAACGGTAAGTGATTCTTCATTGATCACAGATGGCAATTTTAAGTTTACCGGTCACGTTCCTTCCGCCTTTTTTGCGACGCTTACCATGCCTGTAAAGTCCAATGATTATTTTACTTTTTATGTTGAGCCTGCAACTATGAATATTTCCGGAAGGGGAGATTCGCTAAAGTTGTTGAATGTAAAAGGATCTGCCTTGAATGACGACGACAGGTTATTGAAATCAAGAATGAAAAATGTTTCAAGATGGGAAGACGCCAATAGTAAATTGTATGAAGCTGCCTATAAATCAAAAAATAAAAAGGTAATGGATAGCCTGGATGAAGTTGATTTTGATGTACTGAAAGCTAAAAGGGAAGTTGTCGTGCAATTTGTGAATGACTATCCAAAATCAACGCGCGCGGCAATGGCCATAGCTGAGAATTATGCGTATTACGCCGAAGCTGCTGATGTGGAGCCGTTATATAATTTGCTTGATGAAAAAATTAAGGCTTCGCCAAAGGGCATAGAGATAAAAAAGTTAATTTCAGTTTACAGCACAGTTGCCATCGGCAACGAAGCCCCAGAAATTACAGAGGAAACTACAAACGGTAAAACGCTGAACTTATCTTCTTTACATGGCAAATATGTTTTGCTGGATTTTTGGGCAAGTTGGTGTGGCCCATGCAGAAGGGAAAATCCGAATATCGTGGCAGCGTACAAGGAGTATAAAGATAAAGGGTTTACTATTTTTGGCGTTTCATACGATACAAAAAAAGATAAATGGCAAAAAGCTATCGCCGATGATCAACTCAATTGGTACCAGGTTTCAGATTTAAAGGGCTGGAAAAATTCAACATCGGATCAATATGGAATAAAAGCAATTCCCTCAAATCTGTTGCTTGATAAAGATGGAAAAATTATAGCAAAGAATCTTTTCGGTAAAAAATTGACCGATAAACTTGCAGAACTTATGCCCTAATAATAATTTGCCTGCAATGAGTTTTGCTCATTTGCCCCTTAACCAATATTTTTGCCAATCAAATTTTTTTATAAATGAGAGAAATAGCATTGAGAGAAGCTTTACGTGAAGCAATGAATGAAGAAATG
>JBDTKB010000374.1:0-6943 GCA_039935555.1 Ginsengibacter sp.
CCATTGTTTATTGCGCAGATTGATTATTTTCGCGACCGGATTATTACAATATTTTGGTTCTTTTTACGTCTGTTGAAAATGAAAAGCTTGCAATCGGCCTTAAACTTTGCCAGCAATTTTAAAAAAACAAAAATCTTTAAACAAAAAAGTAGTTTGCAACTATGAAAACAGCACTAATAACGGGAGTAACAGGGCAGGACGGAGCTTATTTATCAGAGCTTCTGTTGAGCAAAGGATATGAAGTTCATGGTATTAAAAGGAGAAGTTCTCTGTTTAACACCGAGAGGATTGATCACATCTACGAAGATCCACACAGGCCGAATCCAAAATTTAAATTACATTATGGTGATCTTACCGATTCCACCAATATCATAAGAATTATTCAGGAAGTGCAGCCAGACGAAATTTATAACCTCGGGGCAATGAGTCATGTACAGGTGAGTTTTGAAACACCTGAATATGCTGCCGATGCCGACGGTATGGGCGCTTTGAGAATTCTTGAAGCAGTACGTCTCCTGGGCTTAACAAAAAAAACCAAAATTTACCAGGCTTCCACTTCTGAATTATATGGTCTTGTTCAGGAAATACCTCAAAGTGAGACAACTCCTTTTTACCCGAGATCGCCTTACGCTGTAGCTAAATTATATGCCTACTGGATTATTGTAAACTACAGGGAAGCCTATGATATGTTTGCTTGCAACGGCATTCTATTCAACCATGAAAGCCCTTTGCGCGGCGAAACATTTGTGACGAGGAAGATAACAAGAGCTGTTTCTAAAATAGCGCTTGGTATGCAGGATAAAGTTTATTTGGGTAATCTTGACGCGCAACGCGATTGGGGGCACGCTAAAGATTATGTAGAAGGGATGTGGAGAATTTTACAGCAGGAAAAACCTGAAGATTTTGTTTTGGCAACAGGCGTCACGACGACCGTACGAAAATTTGTTGAAATGGCATTTGCGGAAGTTGGAATTGAAATAGAATTTAAAGGAATCGGTGTTAAAGAAAGAGGTATTGTGAAAAGCTGTAGTCATCCCGATTTTCGGTTGGAAGAGGGGACAGAGGTAGTAAGTATCGACGAAAATTATTTCAGGCCTACCGAAGTGGAGTTGCTGATAGGAAACCCGGCGAAGGCCAAAGCAAAATTAGGATGGACTCCGTCTCATACCTTAGCCGATTTAGTTAGAGAAATGGTAGCGGCGGATCTCGATCGGTTTAAAAAGGAAAAGCATCTTCTTGACAGCGGCTTTTTTATAAGCCAATCAATTGAACATTAATCTGTATGAATAAGAAAGATAAAATATACGTAGCAGGACATAGAGGAATGGTTGGCAGCGCCATTGTACGCAAACTAAATGAGGAAGGATTTTCAAATATTATTACAAAAAGTTCTTCTGAACTGGACCTGAGAAATCAACAGGAAGTAAAAGATTTTTTTGAAAATGAAAAGCCTGCGTATGTTTTTCTTGCAGCCGCGAAGGTTGGTGGTATAATGGCCAACAATACTTATAAAGCTGAATTTCTGTATGATAATTTATTAATTGAATCAAACATAATTGATGCTGCTTATAAAAATGATGTGAAGAAATTGTTGTTCCTCGGATCATCTTGTATTTATCCCAAGCTTGCACCACAACCTCTGAAAGAGGAATACTTATTAAGCGGCTACCTTGAGGCGACAAATGAGCCCTATGCTATCGCGAAAATCGCGGGTATTAAATTGTGTGAATATTACCGGGAACAATTCGGATGTAATTACATTTCCGTTATGCCGACTAATTTATATGGCCCTAATGATAATTATGATCTCCAAAATTCTCACGTGTTGCCCGCGCTTATAAGAAAGTTTCACACGGCTAAAATTAACGGAGATCCTTCTGTAACTGTTTGGGGATCGGGCTCACCTAAAAGAGAATTTTTATATGTTGATGATTTGGCAAATGCGTGCTATTATTTGATGCTAAATTATGATGAAAGGCAATTTTTAAATATTGGTACCGGAGAAGATCTGACAATATTTGAACTTGCAGAACTTATAAAAAAGATAACCGGCTTTGAAGGTGAAATAATTTGGGATAAAACAAAGCCTGATGGAACTCCAAGAAAATTAATGGACGTAGGTAAAGCACATTCGCTGGGATGGAAGCATCAAATAAATTTAGAAGAAGGTATTAAGAAAACCTATGCCAATTTTCTTCAGACAGAATCTGAAATTGTTACCCGTTAATGTGAAGGATCTATTGCCCCAGCAAAACATTTTTATAATTTTCGCAAAATGCTTTTCCGCTAAAATGCTTTTCAGCATATAACCTGCTATTTTTACCCACTGCATGTAACAGACTTTTATTGGAAGAAAGTTTATTCAGTACCTGAATTCCTTCTTCAATTATTTTATCTTCATCGGCATTATTTTCCAATAAAAATCCATTTTCACCTGTGGTAATATAATCAGGAATGCCGCCAACAGCTGTAGATACAACTACTTTGCCGAACGCCATCATTTCCATTATCGCGATAGGAAGACCCTCATTAGAAGATGTAAACAGTAGCACATCATTGGTTTTATAGATTTCTTCCATCTTATTTTTATCCTTTATGTTGCCGTAAAAACTACAATACGGGTAATCAGCCAGGTTGATAATTTTTTCTACATCACCAACGAATGAGAAATGAATATTCATTTTCATATCATGCATTCGTTTTGCAATTGTGGCAATGATATGTACTCTTTTTTGAGGAGCGCCTCTTCCAATAAAAACCACCAGGAGCTTTTCATTTATCTTGAAAAAAAGTTCTGGTATGTTGACTTTATTATCGATAAAATGTAAGCGCTCATAGAATTTTACCGCAAGATTATTTTCGTTATACAACGCTTCCATCTGCCTTTTTAATGTAGGCGTGCTAAATATTCTCGCATCGAGATCTTTAATAAACGCCTGCGAATAATTGAACCAGGTATTGAGGTGGCAAATATCTGCCCGCATTGCATTTTTTTTTATATGCGGCAACACTTTATAAAAAAACAAGCTTTCTCCACCGATTACAACCGGGCTTTCCACCTTATTGATCCATGAAGAAATGACGCCTCTGTAAAAAAAATTGACAAAATGAAATGCCTTATTATCAACATATTTATGAAGATCAATTGTTCTTGCACCCGAAAGATTAAACTGAGATTGAAATTCGTTGTTCTTTGGTTTTTTGGAAAAAATCACCAGTGGATTTTCTTGGGCTATGCAGTAACACAAATCCACATTGACTTGAATGGAACCACCGATGTCAGCCGAAGGACTAAATATAAAAACTTTATGTTTGGTTTGTAACGAAAAAAAAGGCGACATAATCTTCCCCAGCAACACAAAAGGATACATAAGTACCGCTTCAACATTTCGTTTTAAAATGGCCGTTTTGTAAGTCACTTTGAATGATAATATTTTTTTAAAAGCAAGTCAAGATAGTTATCATTAAATTCAATATTAAGCTTTTCAATTATTGGTTTAGTGACGGAAATGTCAATGTTATAATCGTCACCCCGTTCTACTTCATTGTATATTCCTTTTTTATGAAGATGTTCTTCAATTGTGGTAATAATATATGGAACACAATAATTTTTAGGATTTGCAATATTGATAACGGAATTACTCATGTTCTTGTCCTGCAAAAAATAATTTACGAGCCTGAACATATCGTCAATGCCAATAATATTGCGGCTCGCTTTTTTCCAAATTGTAAACGGATGCTGGTGAAGAATATTAAAAACAAAAAAGTTTAAAAGCGTATATGGATTGTTTGAAACTCCGGCGAGGTTAGAAATTCTGAAGATATAATAACCCGCGACATTATCTTTTATGAACCTTTCAATCTCAATTTTATGTACAACGTAGGGTGCATTTTTTAAATCCTTGTCATCAATACTACAGGTACTAAAATAGACTAACTTTTTGCCAATATTATCTTTTACAGTTTGTTTTAACAAGGCAAATTCTCTTTTAAAATTTTGTTCTGTTTTATCTTTTGAGTTAGAAACGCCTGATGCGAAAATGATAATATTTTCATCATTTTTATAATTGATAAACCGGTTCGCAATCATCCCGTTTCCGATAACCATAGTTACTTTTTCTTTTCTGGAAATTTTAATAATGCCAATTTCGTGTAGCCGTTACTGATAGTCTATAATACATGCGCGTCAGGCTTTCTCTTTTTTATTATGTAAAGAATGATTGCCAAAATTATTGCCAGGTACACAACCGTATTTGCAATGATCGTTATCATTCTGCCAGTTGTATATGACTTTGGCTCAAACCTGAATTCAATCTCATGGTCGCCGGCTGGCACAAACATTCCACGCAATACATAATCTGTTTTTACATAATCAAATTTCTGGCCGTCAATAAAAGCATTCCATCCTAGTGGATAATACACTTCACTTAAAACGGCAAATTGTGGTGTTTTGCTATGGAAAGTGTAGTCAATCTTGTCATTGAGATTTTGTTTTAGTTTAATACTCGCGGAAGAATCCGGTACAGGAGTTTGCGTTATTTGTGGTTGATATTTCTTTTCAACTACAGCGGTATCTCTAAGGTCGGTGCTATCTAAAGCGCTCATTTCATCGTCGGCATTGTCAACATATTTTATTCCTTTTACCAACCATGAATTTCCAAATGCACCGGGGTTAAGTTGCGCAGCGGGTTTGCCCGTTTGTGGATTTTGTACAATAATATATTTTGTATTCAGCATATTGAATACCTGCATATTCCCCTTTGATAACTGGTGGCTGATGATGTCATTATACAAACCAAGTTTAGCAGGATGATAGCCGCCAACTGAATTATGATGATAGGAAGTGGACGCATCATTAAATGCATCAACAGTGGTATTGAAAACCCTGAAGTTTGCATGATCCGGGTCTTTCATTATTTGCAGATCTGCTTCAGTGGGAACAAAGGCAGCCTCAAAATCCGTATCATCTACAAAGTTATTACCGTTTAAATATCTCGTATCTACGCCTAAAAGATCGTAGGAAGAAAGTATGATCAGCGACGCTATTAAAATAGCAGGACTAATTTTCTTTTTTGTAAAAAAGAAAATAATTCCAAAAGCAAGTGCAATTAAAATAATAGATCTTAAAAAATCCCCGCCCATTAAATTTTTTCTGTCTTGTTGAAGTGCACCAAGGAGGCCCTTACTTAAATCTTCGGCTTGTTGCAGCATTTGCGGCGACGGTTGCTGGCCGCGGGGAACTTGCTGCAGTACGTTTTGCTTAAAATTATCCTTCAGCGTTTTATCAGTTTTGCCGCTAAATGTTGCGCTGAAATAAAAGCCTGCGAGAATCACTAAGATAATACCTGTGATAATGCCGGTAAGCTTCAATTTTTTCCAAACCTCTGCAAAGTCTTTCTCTTCAAATGCAAGTTTGTTGATAGCCAGCACGCCCATTAAAGGAAAACATAACTGCGGAATAACAAGCCCCATTGTTGGTGCCCGAAACTTATTATAAAAAGGCAGGTGATCAAAAAGAAAATAATTAAATGCCTGGAAGTTTGAGCCCCACGCCATTAAAATCCCTATAGCGCTCGCCGCAATAATCCACCATTTATGCCACGACTTTATATACACGCATCCAAAAATAAAAAGGAAACACACAATCGCCCCGAGATAAACCGGCCCCGAAGTTGTAGGCTGGTCTCCCCAATACGAATAACCATCGGCATATTGAAGGGCATTATCTTCAGAAATACCCATCTCAGAAAATTTTTCAACGAATTTAGATGAGGCATTATATTCGTTACCGCCGTTGCTTCCTCCGTACAAACCAGGAACTATAAAAGTTAGTGTTTCAGGAATACCCAGGCTGTAATTAAATGCATAATCTTTATCCAGGCCACCCTTGGTTTTATTTTGAGATTGGCCTGGCTCAGTGAGTTCCGACCTACCGCCACGCATACTTTCTTTTGCATATTCATAAGTAGGCATCATAGTTACGGCACTGCATGCAAGCCCGATAATGCCGGCTATTAAGGCTAATCCGGCACTTTTTAATATGTTGGCAATATTTTTTTCTTTATAGTTTTTAGCAATACAAGCAATGGAGATTATCACTGCAATTATCAAAGTGTAGTAAACCATTTGCAAATGATTTTGCCCGATAAGCAATGCAGAAAACAATGCCGTTAAGGCAAATCCCCATAAATATTTTCGTTGATAAAGTAACAGTAAACCGGCCAGCACTGCGGGCATATACCCGATAGATTCCATCTGTGTATTGTGGCCCACGGCTATAATTATGGGATCAAAAGTTGAGTATGCATATGCCAGGCCACCCATTATGCTCACCCATGGGCTTGCGCCCGCTACTACGCATAAAAAATAAAAACAAATGCAGGCAAGGAAGAAGAAACTAACGGGCTTGGGTAGCCCAAGAGTAATCACATTGCCGATATAGCCCACTAAAACGTGCGTCCTTGCATCTAAAAAAATCTGGTAGGCCGGCATACCGCTAAACATGCTGTTCGTCCATAACGGATAATAGCCATATTTTTCATTGAATTCAACAGATTGCTGGCTCATGCCCCGCCATCCTTGTATATCATGTTGGGAAACAACTTTCCCCTGCAACGCAGGTTTGCAATATATAACCGCAACTATCAAAAAAATAGCGATAGCAATTAAATGAGGAAGTATTTTTTTGAAATTAAAATTCTTCATGAAACGTTTTTTCTTTTAGTGAAGCAAAGTAATAGTTTTTATTTTGATTTCGATGCGCTGATAAAGACTCTCAGCGCAATGTCTTGCTATTAATTTGCTATTGCAGTTTATCAATTATCAATGAAATTCATTTCACATGTTTAAACTTTTAACAATTTATCAATATCCATTCAACAAACGAAATTGCCCTATCTTAGTTTTTTACAATTTAGTCTATGGCATTAAGCAGAATATGGGC
>JBDTKB010000375.1:0-8537 GCA_039935555.1 Ginsengibacter sp.
AATTTCAAAAACAAAAATGAAATGCCTTTAAAAATCGTAAAGGATTTAATTGCTGAATGTTCAAAAATGGATCTTCATGCCATAAGAGAAAATCATCTCAAATCCAAATCAAAGAAAACCTGAGCTGCGCTACTACAGTTACCCCTACTTTGGTCCAGGGTGTGTCAAGAAGTAAGAGGATAGAATAGTTTCTTTTACATGCTGTTTAACTCAGCCTTCGTAGGTGGCCCTCCTTTGAAAAGCCAAACCATCCACCGTTAGAGCCGTTTGGTCTCCGACCAATGGTGAAACAATTATAAATGTCTTGTCCTAAAATAGGTTTACACAAATGAAGTGTAAAATGGAACATCAAACCTATTATGTCAGCAAGAATCATTACAGTAAACGGCCATTGCAATTGCCAATCAAATTCATTTTGGTCGTCCGGAAAAATGGATGACGGGCCAGGAAGCTGTTCATCTTTCTTCCAATGAGTTAAAAGAAAAAGTAAAGGAGATTGACATTTTCGCAAGAATGTTTCCTGAAGCTAAATTGAAGGTAATTGATGCGCTGGTTGAAGGCGGTGAGGTGGTAGCTATGACCGGTGACGGAGTAAACGATGCACCTGCTTTGAAGGCTGCACACATTGGTGTCGCTATGGGCAAGCGTGGAAGTGAGGTCGCGAAAAATGCGGCATCACTTATAATTGCGGATGATGACTTAAGCCATATGAGTGATGCTATTGCGTTGGGGAGAAAGATATATGATAACCTGAAAAAAGCCATTCAATATATTGTTTCTATTCATATACCCATCATATTAATAGTAACCTTACCGCTTCTTTTAAAATGGTCATTTAATGAGATTTTTACACCGGTTCATGTTATATTCTTAGAATTGATTATGGGTCCAACCTGTTCTATCATTTACGAAAATGAACCCATTGAAAAAGGTACCATACTCCGTACGCCACGACCTGCTTCTTCAACTTTTTTATCAGCCCGGCAACTAAGAATTAGTATTCTGCAAGGTTTGTTTATTACTGCCGGTTGCCTGGGCATCGGGTATTATTTTATGCAGCAACATCGGGATGACAACTTCATTCGTACTACAATATTTATCACGCTGTTATTTTGTAATATTTTTCTTACGCTTGTAAACCGGTCTTTTCATTATAGTGTTTTCCAAACCATGCGCTATAAAAATTACCTCGTACCGTCAATTATCATGCTCACGCTTGTTTTTATTTTTTTATTCATCTATCTCCCTTTCTTTAGGAATATTTTTGGGCTTGCATACATTTCATCACATTATATTTTTCTTTTCTTTTTAGTTGCTCTGTTAAGCACCGGTTGGATTGAGATACTAAAAATGGCAAGAAAAAGACGTGTGGATAAAAATACTATTTGAAAAACTGATAACGGTCTGTGCATCCGTTATGACCTATTTACATGTAAAACACTTAATACAATAAAATAATAAACGATAGTGCCATTTTATGAAACACTATCCTTTACATTACGGGTGTAATCCCAATCATCATAAAATCTTTCATCAAAAGTATATTTAGAGGGCTTGCCATATTTTAATACTGCGTATACCATATAAATTATTACAGCCGGTGCAAACAAAAACATTGAAAGGGTAATGGCAATATCCGAATTCAACTGAATGAGCCACTGAAAAATTATTAAATAAATAGTCGCGATTGCAATGGCGATAATTAATTTTTTCATTTTAATTTTTTATAAATTAGCAGCAGCATGAAATAAACTGCATCAATTTATTTGCCAATAATTAAAATGATCATAGGTGCAAAACCAAAGTGGGCCTTTCGTCAGCCTGCTTTTAATGAAGTTTTTTAAGATTTAAATAGCGGGTTAGTTGACGGGCCGCACACAACAATTGATGACGTCCTTTTTTTCTACATTAACTTTCGGACTTACATAGGGTATTCCAAGGCCCATACCACGAAGTATTAAAAGGCAGGCAAGTAATGTCATCATATAAGGGTATGCCTTACGAATTTTTTGTCGAAGGCCGATGCTAACATAATTTCCGAAAAACGCAATGCCCCACATCATAGGTAATGTTCCGAGGCCGAAGAATGCCATAAAAATCATGCTGTTTGCTACATCACCCGTAGACACCGCCACTGCGGCAGCCATGTACACAAGACCACATGGAAGCAATCCATTTAATAAACCAATTGAAAATAAGGACGGGAAATTTTTCTTTAAAAAAAGCTTTCCAATTGACGAGCGTAATTTTTCAAGAAATAAAAGGATAAAATTGTTATTCTTAAAAGACGATACCCTTTTCGGAAGGATAATAAATAAAATAATTACTACACCCAGAATTATGGACAACCACTGTTGGTAGCCAAAGAACGCAACACTTTTGCCAATGCTTCCAAATATAAAACCAAAGATGGTGTAGGTGATAATGCGACCGGAATTATAAAATAATGCACCGGAAAATTTTCCCCAGGCACTTGTATCTTTTAATGGAAGCGACAATGCTATTGGACCGCACATACCTACACAGTGAAAGCTCCCTAACGAGCCCATCATAAACGCAGCAATGATCAATTGAGCCATGATGCCTACCTTATTTTATTAGTAATTTCTTTTCAAAATAATAGCTTTTCCCATCCGCCTGCCAGGTCAGTTGCAGCTCATAATTTCCTTTGGTATTTGCATTCATCGAAACAATCAACGGTGCATCTTTAATTGAAAAATTGTGCCTGATGTCTTTATCTTCATCCGACGGGCAATACAGTGCTACCTCTCCTTCTATTTTTTTTCCTGCAAAATCTTTTGGGAAAACTATGCTTAATTTATTTCTAATTATCTCATACTGCACATCCGCAGATAATCCGGTAACGCGGTTCATGGCATCTATTTTTTCCTGGTACTTTAGTTCCTTGTCATAATAGTCTGTTGTTACAAGGTCCATTTTCTGGCTTGATGCTTTTACAACGAGGAATACAATACCTACAACAAACACAACGTAAACGACAAGAATTTTATAGCCCCAGTTCATGATAAAAATTTATTAATTGTAAATTTCAGGGCCAATAAAATTGGCCTCGATAGTTTTTATTTTTTTATTGTTTTCATACATTCCCACCTTTAGTTGGGTCTTCCATCCTTTAACCTCGCTTCGATTAAGCTTGACAAAAAACTGTAGGTGAGCATAGTCTTCCTTTTTTACAATCGGGCTGCTGTTGCCGACAATTTCAATTTCACCTTTTATATTTTCCAGTTTTAAAGTATACGTAATGTCTTTATGCGTTTTATTGGCCAGCTTAAGATTATATAGATTACTAATACGGCCATCAGGGAGGGAGGTATAAGTCATTCCCGCGGTACGCATAAGTCTTGCATCCAGGTCTGTTCTGCTCACTAAAAGGAAAACCAGCAGGGACAATAGTAAAGCAAGCACAGATGTGTAGGCTTTTATCCTTGTTGTAAATTTTAATTTCACACCTTTTACAATGCTATTTTCTGAGGCATAGCGGATTAAGCCGACCGGCTTTTTAACGCTTATCATTATTGCGTCGCAGGCATCAATACAGGCAGTACAGTTTACACACTCCAATTGCGTACCGTTTCGTATATCTATGCCCGTTGGGCACACACGTACACACGCAAAACAATCAATACAATCTCCCTGGGGCGCTATCACCTCAATCTTTTCAGCCAGGCTGTTGCAGGCACCGTCCTTTTTACAATCAACACATTTGCAATCGTTATCAGCTTTCTTTTTTAATTTGCCTCTCGGCTCTCCCCTTTTATGATCGTAGGCTACAACAATTGAATTTCTATCCAGCAACACGCCCTGTAATCTTCCATAAGGGCATACAACAATGCAGGCCTGCTCCCTGAACCACCAGTAAACAAAGAAAAATATACTTGTAAAAATGAGCAATGAAATTAAGGTGCCGATATGTGCCGATGGACTTTTTAGATAACCCAATAATTCATCCATACTTATAAGGTAAGCGAGAAAAAAATTGGCTATAATAAAAGAGATGGCAAAAAATATAATGAATTTAAGCGAGCGCTTCCGGGTTTTTTCAGCATTCCATGGCATTGCTTTTAATTGCTTTTGCTTGCTGGAATCGCCATCGATCCAATATTCAATTTTGCGGAAGACCATTTCCATAAAAATGGTTTGAGGGCATGCCCATCCACAAAAGACACGGCCAAACACAACCGTGAATAGAATAATAAAAACCACGAACGTGAGCGTGGCGATACCGAAAATAAAAAAGTCCTGCGGCCAGAATATCAACCCAAATATGATAAATTTTCTTTCGAGCACATTTAGCATTAGCAAGGGCTCACCATTTACTTTTATAAAAGGAAGTGTAAAAAAAACGATGAGATAAAAAATACTAAAGCGGGTTCTTAGATTATATAACCTGCCTTTTGGTTTTTTAGGATTGATAAAATTCCTGTTTCCCTCTTTGGTGATCGTAGCAACAGAATCTCTGTAACTTCCTTTTTTATCCAGTTCTATAGTCGCTTCCATTTTTAAAATTTATTGACTTGCCGATTTTGATGAATCAGCAGTTATGGTTGCCGAAGTACCGGCAGTAATAGTTTTATTTGTATTCACAGGCAGCGCTACAGTTGATGAATCAACATATAAATCGCCCTGTGGCGGTTTAGCATTTTCCGGCTTTGTATTGTGCAATGTCTTAACGTAGCTTGCCAGGAAACTGATTTCTTTCGGCGTGTATACGCTTGCCCACGATTGCATTCCTTTGTCAGGGTAACCTTTTTTTATTGAGCTATAAATATCATTAAGAGAACCTTTGTGCAACCAATAATCGTCAGTAAGATTTGGGCCTGCTCCACCTTCGCCCGATTTTCCATGACATGCAAAGCACTTGGTGGTGAAAATTTCTTTTGCGACCGCTAACCCGGAAGCATCTGCCACCGGCACATTATTCTCATCTATCTTATCTTTATTATTTGCCTCATAAATTTCTTTTTGTATTGCCGCGTTAGCCATTTCTGTATTGTATTCTTCTGTAGGATTTTTTCCATAACCAAGCACTTCAAAGTTTAAGAGATAAACAACTGCGATACCGATAGTTATAATAAATCCCCATTTCCACCACGGTGGTAAAGCATTGTCTAACTCCCTTATGCCATCATAGTTATGATCCAGCATTATATCTGCTTCCCTGGTTACCGGCACAGCCCTGGTTAATTTTTTATTCAGCTTCGCCCACCAATCAGCCAGCCTTGTTGATTTTATATGTACCACTTGTTTTTGCGGTACCAATTCAACGTAAATTGTTTTTATAAAAAAAGCAAGCACCAATATTATAATTACTTCCATGGCAACCACACCTGCAATTAGGTAAAACGTAGTTGAGGAAAGTCCTCCATAATTGGGGGCCGCGGGTACAACTGTGGCTGCGTTGCTAGCCTGGCCATAAGTAAGTTGAGACACAAATAATAATCCTGTTACGAGTAGCACAGTAAGAGGTGCTATTGCCTTTTTATTTTTTTGTACCAACTGTTTGCCCAACACAAGTAAGACCCTGCCCAATCCCCATATAATAAAAGCAAATACAAGTGCCATGATCATCAAAAGCACTTCAAGCAAATTGTAATCCGACCCTGCCGCCTGCTGAGCCGGTGCTGCTGTTTCTTGTGCTATGGAAACGGACACAATTAACAGTGCAAGGAAAAAGAGCGCAATCTTTTTTAGCAATAAATGTTTACCAGGCATATTAAGTAATTATAGAATGGTTTATTTAATCTCCGCTTCATCAAAAGGAATATTGGATAATTCACTTACTCTTTCTTTAGTCATTTTTTTTACTAAAAAAAGGAGAACTACAAAAAAGAGAAAGAATATACACAGCGATATAAATGCATAAATGTGAGCGCCGGTAATTTTTTCTGCATATTGTTTTATGAATGTGAACATGGTTTATTTATTAAATGTGGGTGTTGGATTTTTACTTATATCTGTGCCAAGGCGTTGTATATAGGCTATCAACGCAATCACTTCTTTTCGCGGTGAAACCCTGATACTGTCGCTAAGTAAAGTGTTGGATATTTGTTGTGCCTGCTTATCCAAATCTGCCAATGCTTCCTTTTCATAACCTTTCGGGTAGGGTACACCGAGCGTTATCATCGCATGAATTTTCGCAGGTAAGTCAGAAGTATCTAAATCGTCTTTGAGCATAAAGGCATAAGAAGGCATTACAGAACCTTCACTCATTGAAGAAGGTTCACGAAAATGCCGGAAGTGCCAGCCGTTGGTCTTCTTAAGATTACCAGCACCTTCACGTGCCAGGTCAGGTCCCGTTCGTTTACTGCCCCATTGAAATGGATGATCGTACACAAATTCGCCTGCTTTAGAATATTCACCATAACGTTCAGTTTCACTTCTAAAAGGACGAATCATTTGAGAGTGACACAAATAACATCCTTCGCGTACATAGATGTCGCGTCCTTCCAGTTCCAAAGGCGTGTAGGGTTTTACACTACTTATGGTAGGAACATTTGATTTTATAAGAAAAGTGGGTATCAGTTCAACAAGGCCGCCGATTAAAATAACTACTAAGCTCAGCACCATAAGTTGCACGGGCCTTCTTTCGATCCACCGGTGCCAATGTTCTCCTTTGTGAGCTACATATACTTTTTCCAAAGGCGCTGCTTCCGCTGCTTCGTTGGCAACCAGTTTGCCGGCCTTTACAGTTTTATATAAATTATACACCATAAACAAAACACCCACCAGGTACAGGGTACCGCCTAATGAGCGCATTGCATAAAAGGGTTTCATGTACGTAACCGTTTCAAGAAAAGTATATTTCAACTGGCCGGCTTCCGTAAATTGTTTCCACATCGAGCTTTGCGTAAAGCCTGCCCAATACATAGGTATTGCATAAAATAAAATGCCTAATGTTCCAAGCCAAAAATGAACATTGGCGATTTTTTTTGAATAGAGATCCGTTTTATAAATTCTTGGTACCAGCCAATATAAAATACCGAAGGTGAGCATTCCATTCCACCCCAAGGCGCCTATGTGTACATGTGCAATAATCCAGTCAGTATAGTGTGATATGGCACTGACACTTTTTAATGAAAGCATCGGGCCCTCAAAAGTTGCCATGCCATACGCAGTAACGGCCACCACCATAAACTTTAATATAACGTCGTCGCGTACACGATCCCATGCGCCGCGGAGTGTAAGCAACCCGTTGATCATTCCACCCCAGCTTGGGAAAATCAGCATAACAGAAAAGACAATGCCCAGGGATTGCGCCCAGTTAGGCAAGGCAGTATATAATAAATGGTGAGGGCCCGCCCAGATGTATAAAAATATCAATGCCCAAAAATGGATAATGGAAAGCTTGTAAGAATACACCGGCCGGTTCGCGGCTTTCGGTAAAAAATAATACATCAATCCTAAGTAGGGTGTCGTTAAAAAAAACGCCACCGCGTTGTGACCATACCACCATTCAACCAGGGCGTCCTGTACACCGGCGTACAAACTATAACTTTTTAACCAGGTGTAAGGCAATTCACCGGAACGTACAATATGCAAAACCGCTACGGTAACAAATGTGGCGATATAGAACCATATTGCTACATACAAATGTTTCTCCCTTCTTTTAATAATGGTGCCAAACATATTCCATCCAAATATTACCCAGATGATGGTAATGGCAACATCGATAGGCCATATTAATTCCGCATATTCCCCGCTGTCTGTAAGCCCTAATGGCAGTGTAATAGCTGCCGCAACTATAATTAATTGCCATCCCCAAAAATGTATGTAACTCAACTTATCACTAAACATTCTCGCTTTACACAGGCGCTGCAGGGAATAGTAAACACCCATAAAAATACCATTGCCCACAAATGCAAAAATCACCGCATTGGTGTGCAACGGGCGAAGGCGGCCAAAATTAAAATAAGGCGCCAGGTTTAAACCATGCGGAAAGTCTCCAGGAAATACCAATTGCAGCGCTATCCACAATCCCACAAGCATACCAACGGCTCCCCATATAACAGTGGCGTAGGCGAAGTTTCTGACAATCTTGTTATCGTAATAAAATTTTTCTACCTGCATGTTATTTTAGCCTGTTTTTAAATTTGATAATGAATTTTATAATTAAGTAGTTGTAATTTCTTCATCGTCTTTTTTAGATACTGCGGGGCTATCATCAAAGAGCAAACGTACTGAGGGCGTGTAATCATCATCATATTGCCCGGATCTGGCACTCCATAAAAAAGCAATTAAAAAACCTGTGGCTACCAATATGCTGATTCCGATAAGAATAATTAATACGCTCAATGAATGTAATTTTTAGCCCGCTCAAAAGTAGCGGGGTCTATTACTTTTGGCTATGATGAGTGTCAATTTAAAAAATGATTTTAATCAGGTTCGGGTCACAAACCTTTCATACGGGCGCTTAAAGATGATAATGCTGTAACCAGCAATACAATACTTATACTGCTTGCCGGCATCAAAATGGCAGCCACCATTGGCGAAAGAATGCCCTGTACGGCAAAAGACAA
>JBDTKB010000376.1:0-5237 GCA_039935555.1 Ginsengibacter sp.
GTTTACACCGCCACTTCCATCATAATCCACCGGCAGTGTTAAGTTTGACCCTTGCAGGCTTTGAGTACCCGAGAACGTATAATTGCTGGTACTATACGGCATTAATCCTGCTGCAGCGCCCCACCATTTTTTTATCCTCATTCCCACAGTAAGTTTTTCGATGCTAAAATCTTTTGCCGATAAACCCGCGGTTACTCCGGTGCCGGAATATTGAACATATTTACCTCTTGCAGAGGTCTCCACCAGGAACAACTGGTTTGTAAGATAGCTGATAGATGCCGGGTTATTAATGGTAACGAAGTTGTTATTAGAATAGGCGATTCCGGTATTGGCCATACCTGACGTACGGTTGAAATAAGATTGTTCTAAATCACCAATGCCAATAATAGAATAGGGAGAAGTTACATTTTGAGCGTAAACGCTTATGCTGTAAAATGGAAGAATTAGCAGTATGATAAAACTTAACCTTTTAAAAGAAAGGTTAGAGATTACTGGAAACATAATAAACTTTTAATTGTAATGCACCCCCTGGATTGTTTTGATCTCCTAAAATCAGGCGATTGAAATTCGATATTGATGCAGGCGAGGGTTGTATAAGCAATAAACCATTTTGATTTGCGTATCCGATTAAAATTAGTTGTTGTAGATAAGCAGTTACGTCATATGAATAAGACGTGTTTGAATTATATATTGGATCAATTATTAGGCTACCGGTTTGATAGCCCGTAGATGATGCTATTGCCAACGGCGATCCAATGGAATTTGTTTGGTCAGTTGTGTATGCATAAAGCAAAGGAGGTAAAGGTGTAAGCCCCGTTATATATTGGCTTACGGGCTTTAAAATAAGCTGTGCCTTAAGAATTTTAAGATAGTCGGATCGTAATAACAAACTGCGAAGGGTAGGAAACTGAATTTTAGGCGTAAAGCCCGTAATATATTGTAAGAATGAACTGTTATTTGTAACTGTGGACGACACTTCTTTATCAGCGCCGCCAAAGGCAGAAAGTGGTGTGCCTGATCTATCAGATAAAACCTGGTTAAACTGTTTATTATCTCCGTTATAAAAAGTAAAATCCAATTTTTGAGAAGTGTTGAAAAGTCCATTTACATGATAATAG
The DNA here is from genome assembly GCA_039935555.1 of Ginsengibacter sp. Classification (GTDB taxonomy): domain Bacteria; phylum Bacteroidota; class Bacteroidia; order Chitinophagales; family Chitinophagaceae; genus Ginsengibacter. The sequence continues at coordinate 1,119 of JBDTKB010000376.1, forward strand.
ACGCGCATGGTTACGGTGTCATAAAATCCATAAATGGCATTCATGCCACTCGGACCGGGCGCTATTTGAAGCCCTTTAAAATAACTGATAAAACTATTGGTATTTTGTATAGAAACATCTCCGGCATTATAAAGGTCATAAAGTTCTTTGCCTTTCGTGTCGGAAAGCCTGATGAGTACACTGTCGGTTCGATGTGGATATATCAACATAGTAGTTGTACCTAAAGGAGCCGCATCTACCGGAAAATTAGTTCTGTTATAAAACTGGGATTGATTTTGCGGAAAATTTAAAGGATTGGTTAATTGATAAACCGAAATTTGCGAAACCGATGTTGTATCGCCGTAATAAGACTTGTTTGGCCTTAAAATTAAAACTACTGAGTCATAAACTGCTTTTGAATCCAGTGTAGCAACGGCAGGCGGCTGCAGTTCCAGAAATGATTTGGCAGTAGTTTTTCCAAAAATGTTATCACTGTACTTTCCAACTAATATAGATGACGACCCTGAAGTAATAACTGAATCGCGATAAACTGTAGACAGCTTTGCAGACAGTGTATCAACTAAAACAATATTTGAATAATTATTATCAACATAAGCCTCTCCAAATTGAATTTGAGGTTTGTTGCAGCCAAATAATATAAACGCCGGAAGTATTAATAATAGTAAACAATATTTAAAATAATCAATACTAATTTTTTCCATGTAGAAATTTAAAGGTTGCAATATTATTATTTGCATTGTTAGCATTTTGTTACTATGGCTAAACATAACTTTGTTATCTGCTAAAGCAATTAATTTATCTGTTAACTTGTTTTAATAAGATTCATCACAAAAAGATATTAAACATACAATGAAACAGTTTGGCGAACAAAATAAACTGTTTGTCGATAAAACAATATTGCAAAGCCATTTTAACGATTTATGATAAGCGTGCTGACTATTTTCGTGCGAAATTAATATTGAAAAATGAAAACAAAACAGGTACTGCTATACTTGAGTATTATTTCTTTAGGAATATTATCTTGTAAAAAAACTTCTACAACTGCCACAGTTACAGGAAATTGGGTTAGTAAATCAGATTTTAATGGGGTTTCCCGGAGTGAAGCTGTTGCATTTGTAATAAATGATACGGCATATATTGGTACAGGATACGATGGTAACAACAGGCTAAAAGATATTTGGGCATACAACGCTACCGGTAATTATTGGTATCAAAAGGCTGACTTTCAAGGTACTGCAAGAAATTCTGCTGTAGCCTTCCAGGCAGCCAACAAAGGGTATGTGGGTACTGGCTATGATGGGGTAAACATGCTAAAAGATATGTGGCAGTTTGATCCAATTGCAAACACCTGGATACAAAAAAACGATTTTGCCGGTTCGGCAAGATATGATGCAGTGGGATTTGGTATTTTAGATAAAGGCTATATTGGTACCGGCTTTGATGGTAACTACCTAAAAGATTTTTACGTTTATACCCCTGCCAACGATTCATGGGCACAGAATGTTGGTTTTGGCGGAGCAAAGCGTGAACAGGCAGTCGCTTTTGTTTATAATAACAAAGCTTTTATAGCTACCGGCGTAAATAATGGTAGTTACGAAAATGATTTTTGGTCTTTTGATCCTGCAACTGCAGCATGGACTCAACTTCGCAGTACTGCAAACGTAAGTACAGATAGTTATGATGATAATTATGGAGCAATCGACCGCGCTAATGCCGTGGCTTTTGTTATAGGCGATAAGGCTTATTTAACCACAGGTGATGTTGGTACATTATTGAGCAGCACCTGGGAATATGATTTTTCAACAGACCTTTGGGCAACCAAGCAAGCCTTTGAAGGTGCGGCGAGGACCGGAGCTGTAGGTTTTAGTATTTTAGCCGGAGGGTTTGTTACAACCGGTAGAAGCAGTACTTTCACTTTTGATGATCTCAGGCAGTTTTTCCCTGATCAGGCCTACAATGCAAATGACTAAAAGCTCTTATATAATTTTATCGGTGTCTCTTTTAGTTGTAGTACTAATAACTGCATACTTATCACAACCTAAAAAAAAGAATATTAATAACCTGCTCCTGGTTGAGTCTTCTACCTTCCAGGTTGCCGGCGGCTGGGGGTATAACGTCCTGGTGGATCATAAAATATTTATACACCAGGAAGCGGTTCCGGCAATTGGGGGAAATAAGATCTTTATTAAAAAGGAGGACGCAGAAAAAACGGCTGCGCTTATTGTGCAAAAAATATTAAATAAAAAAGTACCGTCAGTTTCAGAACATGAACTGGACTCCTTGCAGGTAACTTACTAAAATCAGGAATTCAACTCTATCAGGTTAAAAAAATCAGGCTTGAAAATGTTTCCAATTGGAACAATCTCCTTGCCAATGGAAATTTCATTTTTAGAAATGGTATCAATATGCATCAGCGATACGATGTATGACCTGTGAACTCTTATAAATTTATCGGCAGGAAGTTTTGCTTCAAAGGCATTCAGGCTTTTAAGCGTTATGATAGGGTTGGATTTCCCATTTACAAAAATCTGGATGTAATCTTTCATTCCTTTGCAAAAAAGAATATCGTCAAAATTTATCTTGACTATTTTATATTCGGATTTTATAAAAACAAAGTTCTGTTTTGCGATTGTGTTTAAGTCAGTCATGAGTTGGTTGTACTTTCAGTTTTTAAAATGTAAACTTAATTACAGTATAATAAAACGGTTTGTTAATATTCTGCAAAGTGCAGTTTTTTATTGATAAACATTCAATTTAACCTGACGTAAATTAAAAACGGCTCTCATGTTTTATTATGTAGAAGCAAAATTTCAGAATTTCTTCTCCACATGAAAAGCAAAAATTTATCGAATATTTTTCTCCGGTAGTCAAAATCTTAATTGCGATCAACTTATTCCAGCCAACTCAAGGCTTTTCTTTTTTAATTTTCGCACGTCCATGTCTTCAATAATCGGATCAGGTGTAAGAATTAAAGAAGTGTTATTTTTCTTCCACCAATCATCTTTTGCAAGATGATCAAAATGGATAACGGCAATTAAATATTTTCGGCCTTCCTGCGCATGCCATTCTTCAATCCATTCAAATTTTTCCCTGGGGATAAAACTCCAATCATCAAAGCTTACATATATTCTTATGTAAAAATCATTAGTAAGCTGGTTGGGCGTATGGTGATACAATTTTTTATATTCGTACCGGTAATCGTAGCGCAAGGCCGAGATATCGCTCAATACTGCAGACGCCGTCGGAAAACTGCCTGCACCTTTGCCATAAAAAAATTGTTTATCTGCAAATGAGCTTTCAATTACCACACCATTGTATTCATTTTTTACAAAAGAAAGATGATCATCTTCTTTTACAAATTGCGGAAAAACAAAGGCCGCCACTTTTCCATTTAATAGTTTTTTTGCCTGCGCCACCAATCTTATTTCAAAATTTTTCTCCCTTCCAACGTTCGCATCATTTTCATTTACGTTTTGAATACCGGTAAATAAAATATCGCTTGTTGTAGTTACAATTCCGTAGGCATGGCAAAGTAAAATCACCCATTTATTAGCTGCATCCCAGCCTTCTACATCCAATGTTGGATCAGACTCCGCAAAGCCTAATTGTTGTGCCTGGATTAAAGCGGTTTTGAAATCCAGTTTATCTTCAAACATTTTTGTAAGAATATAATTGGTAGAGCCGTTTACAATTGCCCGCAAAGAGTGTAAAAGGTCGTTATCGTAATATTCTTCCAGGTTGCGGATTACGGGAATGGAGGCACATGCAGAAGATTCGTAAAGAAAAGAGATGCCGGTTTCCTGCTGAAGACGCAGTAGCTCCGGCAAGTGTTCTGCTATCATTTTTTTGCTGGAGCTTACCACCGCTTTTCCGCTTGCCAATGCTTTTGAAACTATTTCAAAAGCAGCATCCGATTCATTGATTACTTCTACAATTACGTTGATAGTTTCGTCATCTAATAATTCGTCTCTATCATTGGTAAATAATTCCGCAGGTGCATTCCTTTTTTTGCCTGGATCTTTTATACAGATTTTTTTAATCGTTGCATTTAAAGAAGCAGTTTGGTGCAAAACTTTATATAAGCCTTCACCCACTACACCAAAACCAAATAGCCCGATA
>JBDTKB010000377.1:0-5960 GCA_039935555.1 Ginsengibacter sp.
TATATTTTGTAATGGTGAATAAATTAACGCCGCTGAGATAAAGCCTGAATCTTTGAATAGCTTTAGTTTTTTCAAGCCATTTTTGAGGAACTGTATAACCTATCTGTAAATTTTGCAAACGCAAATAACCTGCATTTTCTACAAAGCGGTTTGAGAACCTGTTGTTACTATTCGGGTCGCTCCAAACTGCTCTCGGCATTGTGGTAGAATGATTGTCAGGGGTCCACGCATTTAATACAGAAGTAAATTGATTTCTTCCATTGGTTGTCATGCTTTCTCCTGCGGCACGCAAAGCATTATATTTCTGCACGTCGCCCACCCCATAAAAAAATGCAGAAACATCAAAGCCCAAATAGTTTGCAGAAAGTGTAAAACCATACGTATAACTCGGTATTGTTTTACCAAGATAGGTTTGGTCATTCGCATCTATAACACTGTCTTTCTTTAAATTATGTGCAGTGCTTCCGGGTGTTGGCTGACCGTATAAATCCTGGAAATAATAATCGCCCGGCGCTTGCTGGTTTGATATTTTATCAACATGAGATGCGTCCCAGGTATCAATATCTTTTTGGCTTTGAAAAATTCCGCCTACTTTATATCCATACAAAAATCCGATTGGATAACCTTCTTCAAGACTATAAGTATTTCCTCTTAAAGCTGTATGATTAACTAATGAAAGCACTTCGTTATGAATAGTACTGATATTACCTGTTACAGAAAAATTTACTTTACCAAAACTATGCTTATAACCAGCTTGAATTTCAATTCCACGGTTTAATACATCGGCTATATTTATGTCTGCTGGTAACTCCACCCCAGAACTTGGCGTGAGGTTAACACTTTGTATAATGCCTTTTGTTACGTTGTGATAATAATCGAAAGTAAGTGTGACAGTTTGGTTAAATAACAATGCATCAAATCCAATATTCATTGACCTTTTTTTCTCCCATGTAATATTAGGATTGGGAGCAACTTTAAATGCAACACCTACATTATTTACATTAGGATTACCAAGATTGTAAGATGGTGGATTCACATCTGCTACAGATAAATATTTCCAACCGGCTGTTGTTTGTTCATTTCCTAAAACTCCATAACCGCCGCGAATTTTAAGGTCGTTTATAAACTTTATATCCTGCATAAATTTTTCCTGCGAAATACGCCACGCACCAGATGCTGCAGGAAATGTGCCCCACTGATGTCCTTCCGCAAAACGTGAGGAGCCATCCCTTCTTGCCAACACATCTATATAATATTTACTGTTATAATTGTAGCTGATTCTTCCCAAATATCCAATCAATACATAATGCCCATTCAATTCATTATAACCTGTTTCGTTGCCGGTCGCATTAAAATATCGCAGGTCAGGATTATCTGAAGTGATGAATGTAGAAGCACCATTCGTTTTCCATTCCCATTCTTCCTGCGATGCATCTAGTGTTACATCAATATTGTGATTACCGAAACTGTGCAAGTAATCTACGTTCAAAGATTTATTTAAACTTATTGTACTGCTGTTATCAATACCGGCTTTGTTATAACGCTGACCGCTTATTGGATTTTTTACACCCGAATATGGGTTGTTCGGTGTTTGACCATATTGCCATGCATCAAAAGAAATAAAACTATTCGTGACTAAGTTTAATTCCTGACCGGCAAGCGTTCCGCGAATTTTTAATCCTGTTACAGGTTGCAATTGAACATAGCCACTTCCAAGCGCTGTTTGATGTGTTGTTGGTGCACTGTTGGTTGCCAACAAACCCAGATAATTTCCCATAGCGGCTGAAGGGCCTAAAGTGGATTGCCACAAAGGATTAACATTAAAAGTGCCTGGTGTTATGGGCTGATTTAACGACCACAATGGAGCATATCCATAAGGATTTGTATTATCATAAATCGGTTGCCATGGTGCTGCTTGATAAATATTTAAATCATTCGTGATGCCACCAAAATTTGCATCTGTCGTTTTTTCCTGTATCAAACGTAGGTTCAGCCCGGTTTGAATGTATTTTCCGATGTTGCTGTTTACATTAGATGAAATACTATAACGTTCCTGGTTAACACCTAAAAAAGGCCCATCATTATTAGCATAGCCAAAAGAAAAATTATAGTTTGTATTATCAGATGCACCGCTTATTCTTGCGTTATAGTTCTGGATTTTTGCATCATGATTCTCTATAGCATTCTGCCAATCGTATGTTGGATTGTTACCAAGATATTTTGAGCTTGATGGGTCCCATACAGGTCCAAATTCAGGTGCATCACCAATAGCTAAATTTCCTCCACTGGGGTTCGGGTCAGGATGAGCATTATAAGCATCCGTAATAAATTTTACATACTGGTGTGTATTTAAAAGACTGTATGTTTTGGGAATTTTTGAAGAACCATATAATGCGTCAACATCAACACGCACTTTTCCCTTTTGACCGGATTTAGTAGTAATTAAGATGACACCGTTTGCACCTCTTACGCCGTACACAGCTGTTGCAGAAGCATCTTTTAAAACAGTCATGCTTGCAATATCATTGGGGTTAATAATAGTAAAAAGATTTATAGGCGTTCTGCGTGTAGGATCGTTGGTTGGATCTGTTGTTGCACCCCTTCCGCCTTCTTCAATAGGAATACCGTCGATAACATATAAAGGGTCGGAATAATTGAAGGAACTCACCCCGCGGATATACACTGTTGGTCTTGCAGAAGGGTCGCCGCCTCCCGAAATTACTGTAACACCTGGTGCCTGACCCTGCAGTGCAAGTTCAGGTGTCATCGCTGTGCTCTTTATTATATCTTTTGCATCAACCACAGATACCGCTCCGGTTAAATCTTTTTTCTTCCGCGAGCCATACCCAATTACTACAACCTCGTCTAGTCCTGATGATTCAGGTGATAAGGATACGTACAAAAATTTTTGGTCGGTAACTTCTATTTCTACCGGCTTATATGCAACAGAAGTTATCCTAAGAACAGAACCAATTGGGGCGTTTATTTGAAAATTTCCATTTTCTTCAGATACTGTTCCGATTTTACTCTTGCCTTTTACAATAATATTTGCTCCCTGTAAACCAGCGCCGCCTAAAGAATCAGTCACTCTTCCTTTTATCATTATACCTTGGGAAAGAGCCTCATTAAAAAAACATAAAATCACAAGAGATAAAACAATTTTAAATAATAGAATTTTTTGTTTAAGCATAATTTATCGTTTTAGTGTTACAGTTAAAGGCATGGCAATTTAGAGGACAAAATTTCATTTACTGTACTGAACTATGCTGAAAATAAAAATTATTTTTTCTTAATGTCAGAACCATTAGGATCGAAGTTATAGTTCCGGCCAATTTTATTGTAGATATTCATTTAAATTATTAAATTTTATTCCTAAAAATTATCAGGATTAATTTTTTATTGTTATTTTTTACGATGACAAAAAAAGTTAATAACCGAAAAACCAATAGGGATAAGGGCTTTAGCTTAAAATGCCTATTGTGATTAATTTAATTTAAAAAATTTAAGATAAGTATATATTAATACATTCAGCATAGTACATGACAGCTTTCCGGAATTATTTTTCATTTTTGTATTTTAATTTTATTTAAACTTAATTAGCCAATAAATGATTTGAATCTTAATTAGTCAATTAAATTTTAATCCGGACTATCATAATTATTCACATGTAATCATAATAGTTATGTTAATTTATTTCTTATACATTTATTAAATAAAAAAAATAGTTTGTAATAATTTTAAATGATAGATATAAAAAACAAATCAAAATCTATCATGTTTGAATGGTGCGGAAATGTTTTGAATCATTTAGTGGTGAACCTATAAGGTTTGTAGCCGCTCATTGAAGCATAGAAAATCTTATAACGTTTTAATAAGGAAATTGTGACCGATGACCTGGGAACTATCTTCATAACCAAAATTTTATTTTAATAAGAACCAAAATACAAATATGATTACGCAAACAAAAAGATTTAAACATGTAAGTTATTTATGGGACGATGAAATAGCATCGAAATTTGCCGGGGATGAAGTTGGGTTATTGATTTATCGCTCGAATTTGCTGGGCACCGATTTAAGGTTAACCAATTATGGAGGAGGAAATACTTCTTGCAAGGCGATGGCGCAAGACCCATTAACAGGAAAGGAAACCGAAGTAATGTGGGTGAAAGGAAGCGGCGGCGATCTTGTAACCATGAAGCGAAGTGGCTTGGCAGCATTATATGTTGAAAGACTGCGAAGTTTAACTAAGGTATACCGCGGCATTGAACATGAAGATGAGATGGTAGAACTTTATAATCATTGTATATTTGATTTAAGATCAAAAGCGCCGTCTATAGATACTCCTCTTCATTTCTTTTTACCTTTTAAGCATATTGATCATTTGCATCCAGATGCAGTCATAGCTATTGCAGCCTCAAAAGACGGAGAAAGGATTACCAAGGAATTATTTGATGGAAAAATTGGTTGGGTAAAATGGCAAAGGCCCGGCTTTGAACTAGGATTGATGTTAAAGGAGTGCCTCGATGAAAGCCCTGGCATTTGTGGAATTATGCTTGGCTCTCACGGATTGTTTACATGGGGAGACACTGCTTATGAAAGTTATATGAACACGTTGGAAGTTGTAGAACGTTGTGCTGATTATTTAGAAGAAAATATAGGAAAAACCAAACCGGTCTTTGGAGGGGCAAAAATTGCGCCTCTGCCAAAGGATGAAAGGTTAACAAAAGCCACGGCTCTGGCTCCAATTCTTCGCGGCTTTTGTTCCAACGCAGATTTAAAAAATATTCCCGTAGGGAAAGGTGGAATGATCGGACACTTTACAGATGATGAAAGAGTTCTCGAATTTATCAATTCGAAGGATCTGGAAAAACTTGCGCCAATGGGAACGAGTTGCCCGGATCATTTTTTGCGTACAAAAATTTCTCCTCTTGTATTGACACTATCAGTAAACGAAGAAATAAATGATATTTCTATCTTAAAGGAGAAAATTGAATCACAGTTCCGGGAATACAGAAAGATGTATTCCAAATATTATAATAGCTGCAAGCATCCTGACAGCCCCGCTATGAGAGATGCCAATCCTGTGGTTATCTTATATCCAGGCGTAGGCTTGTTTAGTTTTGCAATAAACAAACAGACGGCCCGTGTAGCGGCAGAATTTTATATCAATGCTATCAATGTAATGAAAGGCGCAGAAGCCATTTCGGAATACACATCATTACCCCACCAGGAAGCTTTTAATATAGAATATTGGTTGTTAGAAGAAGCGAAACTTCAACGCATGCCAAAACCAAAACCATTAAATGGATGTATAGCCTTAATTACAGGTAGTGCTGGCGGAATTGGTAAAGCAATTGCGAAAAAATTTGCAAATGAAGGAGCTTGCATTGTTCTCTCAGATATTAATGTTGAAAGATTAAAGAAGGCAAAAGAAGAATTTCATGATCAATATGGAAAAGATGTTTTTGTAGCCGATGTATTGGATGTTACAGATGTTAAATCAATACAAAAAGCATTCTACACCGCAGTAATGGCGTTTGGAGGTGTTGATATTATAGTAAACAATGCCGGTCTTTCGATATCCAAACCGATAGAGGAACACACTGAAAATGATTGGGATTTATTGTATAGTGTTTTGGTCAAAGGACAATTTTTAGTTACACAAAAAGGTATTGAAATAATGCGCAAGCAGGAACTTGGAGGTGACGTATTGAATATAGTAAGCAAAAATGCATTAGTAAGTGGCCCAAATAATGCTGCATATAGCTCTGCAAAAGCAGCACAATTGCACCTGAGCAGGTTGAATGCTGCTGAATTAGGAAAAGATAAGATAAGAGTCAATTCCGTAAATCCCGATGCGGTGATTTCAGGAAGTAATATCTGGAATAATGGTTGGGCAAAAGGACGTGCAAAAGCTTACGGTATCACTGAGGAAGAGTTACCCGCATATTATGCTAAAC
>JBDTKB010000378.1:0-3883 GCA_039935555.1 Ginsengibacter sp.
TTTTGCAAGAAGTTTTTAGTAATAAGTTTCTTCCGGGGCAAACTGTAATGTATAGTATTCAAAGAAAAAATCGAGACTATCCCGGGTTATTAGTGATAAGGCAAAAAAACGGAAATTTTGTCACCGATAGCAATGGATTTGTTTTTAATATTCCGCAACTCGCAAGAAGCATAAGCGGGTTGCCTTTTTACTTGAGAAATGGAAATACCCCACAGGGAATATTTCTCATGCATGGCTTTGAAATTTCTATGAGCAGTTTCATCGGGCCTACGGCAAACGTGCAATTGTCAATGCCCGTAGAAACCAGCCTGCAAAACTTTTTTAACGACAGTACCATTACCGATACTGTTTGGAATATTGACTATTATAAAAGATTAATCCCGTCAGACCTTAAAAATTATTTACCGCTTTACCATTCCTATTATGCGGGCCTTGCCGGCCGCTCAGAAATTATTGCGCATGGTACTACCATAGATCCAAATATTTATTTACAAAAGCCATACTTTCCGCTTACGCCCACACAGGGATGCCTTTGTACGAAAGAATTATGGAATGGAAAAAGAATTGAAAGCGACCAGCAAAAATTAGTAAATGCCCTGTTGAAGGCAGGAGGCGCCAATGGTTATTGCGTGGTTATTGAACTTGATGACAAATCATCACCGGTAACTTTTGATGAAGTGAAATCTTTTCTTAAATAAATCAATTTAATTTTAAAAATGGCATTGCCCCCGCTAGCAGAAAGACTTCGACCAAAAACCTTAGATGATCTTATTGGCCAGGACCATCTAACGGGCAAGGGTAGCGTTTTAAGTAACTCTATTGAAAATGGAAAAATACCTTCCATGATTTTATGGGGGCCACCGGGTGTTGGTAAAACAACCATCGCTAACATTATTGCTAAAAGTTTAGATTATCCATTTTATACATTAAGTGCAATTTCTTCAGGGGTAAAAGAAGTTCGTGAGGTTATAGAAGAATCTAAAAGAATTGAAAATGCAATATTGTTTATTGACGAAATTCACCGCTTTAATAAAGGCCAGCAGGATGCTTTGCTTGGGGCCGTTGAAAAAGGCATTATCACTTTAATTGGTGCCACTACGGAAAATCCTTCGTTTGAAGTAAACAGTGCCTTGCTTAGTCGTTGCCAGGTTTATATTTTAAAGCCTTTGCAAGAAGATGGACTTATTTTATTATTGAAACATGCCATTCAGAAAGATCATTTTCTTAAAACAAAAAACATTGACTTAAAAGACACAGAAGCATTAATAAATTTATCCGGAGGTGATGCAAGAAAGTTATTAAATCTTCTTGAGCTTGTGGCCACGCAGCAGGTTCAAGAAAATGAAGGCACTTCAAAAAGTTTAGTAATAACCGATAAACTTGTGATGGAAGTGGCTCAACAAAAAGTTGCGTTATATGATAAAAAAGGTGAGCAACATTATGATATCATTTCCGCTTTTATAAAATCAATTCGTGGCAGCGATCCTAATGCCGCAGTATATTGGCTAGCCCGAATGATAGAGGGAGGAGAAGATGTAAAATTTATTGCAAGGCGCCTCGTTATTTTAGCCAGTGAAGATATTGGAAATGCCAACCCCACCGCATTGGTGCTGGCTACAAATACTTTCCAGGCGGTGAATCTTATCGGCTATCCGGAATCAAGTATTGTTTTATCTCAATGCGTTACCTACCTGGCATCTTCTCCTAAAAGTAACGCGGCAGTTGAAGCTATCGGTAAAGCACAAACGCTTGTAAAACAGTATGGCGATTTACCTGTGCCTTTAGCCGTTCGCAATGCGCCGACCGGGCTGATGAAAAAACTTGATTATGGTAAGGATTATAAATATGCCCACAGCTATAAAAATAATTTTGTTTCGATGGAATTTTTACCGGACGAAATAAAGAATACCACTTTATATAACCCGGGAAAAAATGCCCGTGAAGACGAGATTAGAAGATTTTTAAAAGAAAGATGGAAAGAAAAATATGGTTACTAACGAGGCAAAATTTTATTAAATAAACTACTTTTTGGTTTTATGATTGAATGGCAATGCAAATTTTTTAAGGACCTGACCAATGAAGAACTTTACCAAATAATCCGGTTAAGAATTGAAGTTTTTGCTGTTGAGCAAAATGTTGTCTACCAGGATTGCGATAATAAAGATTTGCAATGCTATCATGTAACCGGAAGTATCAATAACCAAATTATTGCCTATAGCCGCATTCTGCCTCCGGGTATTGCTTATCCCGGCGCGGCATCCATCGGCCGCGTGGTTACGTCCTTTCAAGCCAGGGGCAAATCCCTGGGAAAACAATTGTTTGAAAAATCGTTAGAAAAGGTTTATCTGCTTTTTGGCCAGGTTCGCGTAATAATCAGCGCACAGGTCTATTTAATTAAATTTTATGAAAATTTCTCTTTCATTCATCAAGGTGATATCTACATAGAAGACAGCATCCCGCACATAACCATGGTGAAGGAAATTTAATTGCCGGCGCAATAAAAAATTCCCTCTACTCGTTAATATCTGGCTATCGGCAAATAGCAGGTAATAATAAATCCATTTGTCCCAAACACAAAAAAATCTACTAGTCTTATGAAAAAACGTTTACCCACAATGAGGCTTGCGTGTTTCATACTCGTCACAACATTAAGTCTTCCCTTTTCAAAGGCACTTTCACAATCATTAATTATTGGTAACGAAAAAACCAGGGTTGAAGTTGGCATCAATATCGGCCCATCGTTTTTTTTAGGGGATTTAGGTGGCAATCGCGGAAAAGGCACCAGGTTTCTTAAAGATGTAAACCTTTCGACGACCCAAATAATGAAAGGAGCTTTTCTTACCGTATATCCAAATGAATGGCTGGGAATAAGAGCAGCCGCGGAACTTGGAAAATTAGAGGCAGAGGATCAAATTATTGATACAAAGGGTGTAGATGAATTGTGGAGAAAGCAAAGAAACCTGGATTTTAGGTCAAACATTACCGAAGGATATGTTGCCGCTGAAATTTTTCCATTAATGCTTTTAAATAGTGGTCACGAGGATTATAAACCTAAATTTCGGCCATATGGTGTAATCGGAATTGGCGTTTTTCATTTTAATCCCCAGGGTTCTTTAACCGATGCAAGCGGCCACAAAACGTGGTATTATTTAAAGCCACTTCATACAGAGGGAGAAGGCTTTGCAGAATATCCTGACGTAAAAAATTACAATCTTACTCAAATAAATGTGCCGATGGGCTTTGGAGGTAAATATTACGTATCTGATCGGGTTAATATTAGTCTTGAAGTGTTGCACAGGCAAACTTTCACAGATTATATAGATGATGTAAGTAAAAATTACATAGACCCAAATTTATTTGACAAATATCTTTCACCTGCAAACGCTGCAATAGCAAGGCAGATTTCAGATAAAGTAGTAGGAATAGTAACACCTGGGGTAACAAGATACGCTCCGGGAACTCAAAGGGGAAATCCTCAACAGGCTGATGCTTATTTTTCAATTTTCCTAAAAATTGCAGTAAGAATAGGTCCGATAATCGATAATATTTATGATCACAGGCAAGCCAATCAAATGCGCTGCCCTGCAAGGTTTTAAAAACGCAGTAACAGATTTGCCTCTGTACATCGGCAAGGTATATGATAAAAGTTAATAACGGAATGCATGCACAGTCTTATGCTATGCTTACGCTCTGAAACCACAATCTTCTTTAACTTTGTTAATATGCTTTGCCCTTTTTTATTTTTGACATTTGGCAAGCTCTTCTTTTAAAAATCCAGCAGTAAAACTTTTACTATTTTCTGAAAGCTCTTCTGGCGTTCCTTCAAATAATATCTTTCCGCCGCCACCGCCGCCTTCAGGACCCAGATCAATAATATAATCGG
>JBDTKB010000379.1:0-4730 GCA_039935555.1 Ginsengibacter sp.
ATTGGAGGAATCATTTCAGTTTTATTAGGATCCATGTTTTTATTCAGGGCAAGCCCTACCGAAAATATTGTTTCCGTTTCCCGCGCGGTTATTTTTGCGACAACTGCAGCAACTGCATTGTTTTTTCTTTTTGTAATTGGATTTGGTATAAAAGCGCAGCGGTTAAAGCCTGTAACCGGTATTAGCGCATTAATCGGGAAAAAGGGTGATGCAATTAATTTACTTAACCCGGAAGGTATGATAAAAGTAAACGGTGAGATGTGGAATGCGGTCTCTCTTTCCGGAATTATAAATCCTGGTGAAAATATTATCGTAAAGGAAATAAAAAAACTTACATTATATGTTGAGCGTAGTTAATCTCTCAAATAAAAAGTATTCTTTCAATCAAACGTAAAAAAAATAAAAATGCCACAGCAATTTCCTTTAATTCTTATCATCATTGTCGTTTTTGCATTGTATATCCTGGCGAGTGCCATCCGTGTTCTACGGGAATATGAGCGCGGCGTAGTCTTTAGGCTAGGGCGGGTTTTGGGAGGTGGCGTAAAAGGTCCGGGCCTTATTTTATTAATTCCCATAATTGATAAAATGGTGAAAGTTACCCTTCGTACTGTAGTGATGGATGTACCACCGCAGGATGTTATTACGCAGGATAATGTATCCATCAAAGTAAATGCGGTAATATATTTCAGGGTAGTAGATCCGCAAAAAGCTATTGTTGAAATAGAAAATTATTTAGTCGGTACATCGCAACTTTCTCAAACTACTTTAAGAAGCGTTTTGGGACAATCAGAGTTGGATGAGCTTCTTTCGCAACGTGAAAAAATAAACATACGCTTGCAGGAAATTATAGATAACCAAACAGAACCATGGGGTGTAAAAGTTACCCATGTAGAAGTAAAACAAATTGATCTTCCGCAGGAAATGCAGCGTGCAATGGCAAAGCAAGCCGAGGCAGAAAGAGAGCGCCGCGCTAAAGTAATTTCAGCCGAGGGTGAATTCCAGGCATCACAACGCTTAAGCGATGCAGCAAAAATATTGAGCGAACAACCAAGTGCATTGACTTTACGCTATTTACAAACGCTCAGAGAAATCGCAACTGAAAATAATTCAACAACAATTTTCCCTGTGCCTATTGACATATTAAAACCATTTATGAAAATAAATGAAGACGAACAAAAGAAGAAAGAAAGTTAGCAGATAATTATGCTTTTCAAAGAGATACGTTTGAAAACCAAACATCTTTCAGCTTTACATAATTTCTATAAAGAAATTTTGGAACTGAACACCTCTTATTCAGATGAAAAAAGTATAAAAGTTATTGCCGGTGAATCACATTTAATATTTGAAGAAACAATCTATTCGGAAGATCCTTTTTACCATTTCGCGTTTAACATACCAAACAATAAGTTTGAGGAAGCGATTGAATGGGCCACCAATAAAATAGACTTGCTATGGCTGGATGACTATAAAGGTTATATAGCTGATTTCGTAAACTGGAAAGCAAAATCATTTTACTTTCAGGATCCTGCGGGGAACATCCTTGAAATGATTACAAGGCTTGAATTGGAAGATAATGCTGATGAGCCATTTTCGTGTAGGCATATCCGTAATATCAGTGAGATTGGCCTGGTATACGAGGTTGACGATTTTGATGGCAGCGTGCAACAATTATTAAAAACATTCCCGGTACATTACTTTAAAAAGCAACCACCGTTGCCTCATTTCAGGGCTATTGGTGATGACGAAGGACTATTTATAATTGTTCCAAACGAACGCGTTTGGTTTGGGACGTCATCAATAAAATCTAAGATTTTTCCGATGCAAATTATTTTTGAGGTTGAAAAAGATTCATATTCACTAAAAATGTGATTTCATTTTTTCAACACCAGTAAATAATTTTCCACAAAAAAAATGCTTACATTATCTACGAACGCGACAAAGAAAATTTATTAAGTTTTCTTCCATTTAAAAAAAATTATGATCTAATTGGTAAAACGTCTAAAGGCGAATCTTTGATCCGATTTCAAAAACCCGGTCATATGGTAGATTAAACTGGCTTGTTGCCCTGACAGAATTTCTGCTCATAAATTCAAAAACAGTTTCACGTAGAGGAGACATGCCTGTATGCTTGGTTACAACAACTGATTCTCTTCCTAAAAAATAAGTAATATCCTTCGACTTAAAATAAAGTCCTTTTTCTTCTAACAATTTTAATGCATCCGGAATATCTGTTGTATCCATATAACCATAATGGAGGATTATTCTAGTTATGTTTTCATCGAGTATTTCAAATTCGGCATTTTGTAAAATATTTACATGAGACTCCTGTAGAAATTGAATAGATACAATTATGACCTGTTTGTGCATAATTTTATTGCGCATTAAATTAAAATGCAGTGCTGGTGGGGTGCTATATGGATTTCTTGTTAGGTAAATGGCTGAACCAGTTACCATGCATTCAGCATTTTTTTTATAATAGTTCAGAAACTTATCAAGTGAATCTGTGACCTTATTAATTTGGATCGCAAGCATTCTTTTACCTCGGGACCATGTTGTCATCATGAAATAAACAAAAGCTGCAACCAATAATGGAACCCAACCACCATCGGGAATCTTCACAATGTTCGCTGCAAAAAAAGAAAGATCAACAATGAGAAAAAAAGCAACCAGTGCTGCTGCCGAAAACCATTTCCATTTCCAAAGGTCTCTCATGGCCACGTAAGCTAAAATCGAAGTAATCACCATAGTGGTACTAACTGCCACACCATATGCTGCAGCAAGATTATCTGAAGTTTTAAAAAAAGCGACCAACCCGATAGTTGCAAAAAACAATATCCAGTTTAATTGTGGAATAAATATTTGACCTTTCTCATCCTTAGATGTATGCACCACCTTTAACCTTGGGATAAACCCTAACTGGATCGCCTGGTGTGTCAGGCTGAAAGCGCCTGAAATTACAGCCTGCGAAGCAATTACCGTTGCTAATGCAGCAAGTCCAACCAACGGATAAAGAGCCCACCTGGGAGCCAGGTGATAAAAAGGATTGGCGATGAATTCAGGATGATTTAGGATTAAAGCCCCCTGACCAAAATAATTAATCACAAGGCAGGGCAATACTACATAGAACCAACCTAACCTGATAGGCTTTTTACCGAAATGGCCAATATCGGCATATAACGCCTCACCGCCTGTAACAACAAGAAACACAGCACCCAACACTCCAGCACTTCTAATTCCGTTTTTTTTAAAAAATTCAAAAGCGTAATAGGGGTTGATTGCTTTCAAAATATTCGGCTGCTTTGCAATTGCCGCTATCCCTAATACAGCAAGTGTTAAAAACCAAATGAATATCATTGGTCCAAATATCATCCCAACGTTACCTGTGCCTTTACTTTGGAAAAAGAATAAAACGAATAATATACCTATTGTAATAGGTATAATGTATGGCTCAAAAAAAGGTGTCGCTATTTGCAACCCTTCAACAGCACTTAAAACTGAAATGGCAGGCGTAATTATGCCGTCTCCATATAGCAATGCAGCGCCAAACAATCCCATGGAAAGAATTAAAATATATTTGGTGGTTTTCTTTTTAGGCAGCACTAGTGCCATCAATGCTAAAATTCCTCCCTCTCCGGCATTGTCGGCTCTTAATATGATCGCTAAATATTTTATACTGATAACTAAAATCAGCGACCAGAAAATCAATGATAAAATACCAAATACATTCTGATCGGTTACCTCTATACCATGTGTTCCTTCAAAACAAACACGTATAGCATATAGCGGGCTTGTACCTATATCACCAAACACAATACCTAATGCGGATATAGATAACTTTAATAAATTTTTTGAAGATGTGGTATTGTCCTGATTCATTCTTTCTGACAAAATGATTTCTGATAATTATATATAATATAAAAACCGCCGCAAAGATTTCAAATAAAAACCGATAGAATTAAAGTGTACAAGATAAACAATGAAAATTAATTAGAAGTGTAGGGCTATGGAAGAAAATAAAGTATGAATATCAACAATAAATAAAGTATAATTAAAGTGCATCAGAATTTAAATGCAACACTTGCTTTAATTCCAAACTTAGGAATGCCGGGGTTGTTTAGATAATTCAATCTCCATACAGCGTCGATCCTTAGGGCGTGAAAAATATTATCTATACCAACGCCTGTTTCCATATATGGATCTTTATCAGGCACTGTGAAATGATAGCTTATGGTAGAATCATAATATCCGTTAGCAATTTTATTGGCCTGCGACATACCTCCAATTACTCCCTTAAATGTAATGAGAGAACGCCATTTTAATTTTTTTAATAATGGAATATATTTAAAAGGAAAGCTGCCAAAATTTTGTTGAACAGAAAGGCTTGCATATTTATCAGTTACAAACTCAAAGCGATTCATATTATTAAAGGCATACTTATTATAATAATAAGTGTCATTGCCCTTAAGCACATTCAATAACACTATTGGCAATACGCCGTTTGTAATTCCCGCATCTACTATGTATGAAAGTGTACCAATTCTGCCATCAGGAAAATTATGCTCTAAATAAAAATTCCATTTACTAAAATTAAGATCGCTTTTAAAAATTCCGTTGTTCACTTTTATTCCTTTTGTGTAACTCAACGTTATGATGGGATAATAGCCACCAAGGCTGCCGCGCCTGTAATGCTGGGTAATAAATCTTTCCTTGTGAGACCATCTTAAGGAAAA
>JBDTKB010000380.1:0-5308 GCA_039935555.1 Ginsengibacter sp.
ATTTTATTCTTATTAATAGGGTTTGAAATGCTAATCGTGCCTTTTAACCTCACATTGTTTTGGTTGGGCTGTATTGCAATTGTTATTGTCCTTGTCGCCCGGTTTCTCTCAGTTTCATTACCAATTATGGTTTTAAGAAGAAATAGTTCTTTTGAAAAAAATGCAATTCCAATTCTCACCTGGGGCGCACTTCGCGGAGGCATTTCCGTCGCGCTGGCATTATCGGTACCCAAATATATGTATGGAGAAATGTTTGTTTCAATCACCTACATCGTTGTACTATTTTCCATCGTTATACAGGGACTTACCATAGGTAAATTTGCAAATAAACTTTCTAAAAAAACGCCTTCCATCAAAGAAGTTCCTGATAGTTAAGTTGTTGAATAAAACTTCTCATGAAATTTAATTTCCCGATTCAATTTTATTACGTATTATTTGATAAACAGGCTTATAAATAACAACGAGGCTGTAATAATTCAAGTGTTTAAATATGACCGGTGTAATAATTATAATAATTTTTGTAGCAGGATACATGGCCATCGCATTTGAGCACGCGCTAAAATTGAACAAAGCAGCGTCAGCGCTTATTACAGGCGTTTTATGCTGGACGATTTATGCGTTACAAACAGATGCTCCGCATGTTGCCGGTGAAGAACTTATTGATCATTTGGGAGAAATTTCTTCTATTTTATTTTTCTTACTTGGGGCCATGACTATCGTCGAGTTGATTGACTCGCATGGCGGCTTTGATATTATTACTCAAAAAATAACAACCGCCAGCAAACAGAAGCTTTTACTTACAATTACTGTGCTCACATTTTTGCTTTCAGCCTTACTTGATAATTTAACCACAGCTATTGTTATGACTTCTTTATCATCAAAAATATTGACTGAAAAGGAAGATAAATTTTGGTTTGCAGGAATGATTGTAATTGCCGCCAATGCGGGTGGTGCCTGGTCACCTTTGGGAGATGTCACAACTACCATGCTTTGGATAGGGGGCCAGGTTTCCGCTCTGAGCATTATGAAGCAACTGATTTTGCCGAGCATTGCAGTTTGCATAATTCCTGCTGCTATTGTTACCTTTCGCTTTCGGGGGAAAACTTTTAAAATGATACCCAAGCCCGAAGGTTCCGAAAGAGAAAAGCGCGATGGAAAAATTATTCTTTTTGCCGGAATTGGTTTGTTGGTTTTTGTTCCGGTATTTAAAACAATCACCAATCTTCCACCTTTTATGGGAATGCTGCTGGCGTTAGGTTTTATTTGGGTGCTTATCACGATCATTCATAGAAATAAGAATCCCGAAAGTGTGCGAAAATTTGGCGTTGCCAAGGCATTGCAAAGAATAGATACTCAAAGTATTTTATTTTTTTTAGGAATATTATTAGCGGTCACCGCTTTGCAATCTTTCGGTATACTTAAGGTACTTGCTGATTTTTTAAGTACGCATCTTAAAAATAATTATTTGATAGGAACCGCACTGGGATTACTTTCCGCGCT
Organism: Ginsengibacter sp.; assembly: GCA_039935555.1. Taxonomy (GTDB): domain Bacteria; phylum Bacteroidota; class Bacteroidia; order Chitinophagales; family Chitinophagaceae; genus Ginsengibacter. The sequence continues at coordinate 1,501 of JBDTKB010000380.1, forward strand.
TGTAGATAATGTGCCGCTGGTCGCAGCATCCCAGGGAATGTTTGATCTGTCAACATACCCGATGGATCATCCTTTTTGGGAATTTCTTGCTTTAACAACTGGTACCGGAGGTAGCGCTATCATTATTGGTTCTTCGGCGGGCGTTGCGGTAATGGGTATCGAAAAAATTGACTTTATATGGTATTTGAAAAAGATAAGTTTATTAGCTTTGGTTGGTTTTGTAGCCGGTATCCTTGTATTTCTTCTTCAGCAAAACTTTGGTTAGATAATTAAATATCGAATTGTAAATTTTTCTTTCTTATTTGGCGACAGTTCGCTTTGGTTAATAAATTCCTCTCCTGCAGATATTTTGTATTCTAATGCACTTACTCTAATTTTGCAACGCTAACAGGCGGATTTGTTTATTGTTCAGCCTGTATGCTTAAGTTGGCCGGTGCCGGCTTCTAACTGAACTAATAAACGAAAAAAATATTCTGCCACCTTCTCCAGGATCTTTCAACTTCGTTTATTATTTCATTTTATTTTTTTGATTGTCCGGTAATTTAACGCGCAGAAATACGTCGCTGTTAACGGCAAATTGGTATGGCCAGATTTAGATAAATGTATTTAGATAAAATCTTTTTATGAAAAAAACAATCAGGGAAAGTCTTAACGAACGCATCCTTATAATCGATGGTGCTATGGGAACAATGATCCAGCGATATGGGTTGAGCGAGAAAGATTTTCGAAGCGACCGGTTTAAAGACTGGCATAAAGATGTGCAGGGAAATAATGATTTACTCAGTATTACACAACCGAAAATCATTGAAGCAATTCATATAGAATATCTTAAAGCCGGCGCAGATATTATTGAGACAAATACATTTAGTAGTACCTCAATCGCCCAGGCCGATTATGACATGCAATCGCTGGCGTACGAACTAAACGTTGCTGCCGCAAACTGCGCAAGAAAAGCAATAGACACTTTTAATATCGAAACAAATAATAGCATTGAAAAATATATTGCCGGCGCCATCGGTCCCTTAAACAAAACACTGAGCCTTTCGCCTGATGTAAACAATCCTGGCTTTCGCACGGTAACTTTTGATGAGGTGGCTGTTGCATATTATGAGCAGGTTCGCGGGCTTGTAGATGGCGGTGTTGATGTGCTTTTAATCGAAACTATTTTTGATACGCTGAATGCAAAAGCAGCGATTTACGCAATAAAAAAATACTTCAGAGATGCTGGAAAACCTGAATTGCCCATCATGATTAGTGGCACCATCACAGATGCAAGCGGAAGAACGTTGAGTGGTCAAACGTTGGAAGCATTTTACATTTCTGTCTCTCATGCAAACCCTTTGAGCATTGGATTGAACTGCGCTTTGGGAGCTAAAGAAATGCGCCCTCACATTGAAGAACTTAGCGAAATCGCCTCATGCTATACATCGGCATATCCAAATGCGGGCTTACCAAATGCATTCGGCGAATATGATGAGCAGCCACATGAAACTGCTCACATTATAGAAGAGTGGGCGCGTGCAGGATTTGTAAATATTGTTGGGGGCTGCTGTGGCACCACGCCAGATCATATAAAACATATTGCTGAGCAAGTGAAACAATTTAACGCAAGAAAATTGCCGGTAATGGAAGAAGCGGTTGCGTAATCAAAAGGAAAAAAAATGAGAAAAACGTCAGCAGTTGAGCGATATCTTAAATCATCAAAATTGCTTTTGATTTCTCTTTTTATGATAAAGAAATTATGGATAAATCAATAAAACCCTATTTACGCCTTTCAGGATTAGAGCCGCTTGTAGTGCGACCTGAAACGTTGTTTATAAATGTAGGTGAGCGGACAAATGTAACAGGCTCTAAAAAGTTTGCACGATTAATAAGAGAAGGAAACTATGAAGAAGCCCTTTCTGTTGCACGCCAGCAGGTAGAGAGCGGTGCGCAAATTCTTGACGTTAATATGGATGATGCACTTCTTGATGGAGAAAAAGCAATGACTACTTTTTTGAACCTGCTACAGGCTGAACCGGATATTGCAAAAATTCCGGTTATGATTGACTCTTCTAAATTCAAAATTATAGAGGCGGGTTTAAAATGCGTGCAGGGAAAATGTATTGTGAACTCAATTTCCATGAAGGAAGGTGAAGAGAAATTTTTGGAACAAGCGTCAATATGTAAAAGTTTTGGCGCATCGGTAATTGTGATGGCCTTTGATGAAAAAGGACAAGCGGATACGCGTGACCGTAAGATTGAAATATGTAAGCGCGCTTATAAAATATTAACAACAGAAGGGGGCTTTCTTCCTGAAGACATTATATTCGATCCAAACATTTTTGCTATTGCAACCGGTATAGAAGAGCATAATAATTATGGTGTGGATTTTATTGAAGCTACCCGTGAAATTAAAAGATTAATGCCACTTGCGAAGGTGAGTGGCGGTGTTAGCAATGTCTCTTTTTCTTTTCGTGGTAACGATACCGTTAGAGACGCGATGCATGCTGTCTTCTTATATCACGCCATACAGGCTGGAATGGATATGGGAATTGTAAATGCAGGCCAATTGCAGGTGTATGAGCAAATCGATCCGGTTTTGAGAGAGTTGTGCGAAGATGTAATTCTAAACAAAAATGAAAATGCTACTGACAGATTGCTTGCCTTTGCGGAAACAGTAAAAGCAAAAGGAAAAACCATTGTAAAAGATGAAGCATGGAGAAGTGAAACAGTCGAAAAGCGTTTAAGCCATGCGTTAGTAAATGGTATTACCGATTATATTGATGAAGATACTGAAGAAGCGCGCCTTAAGTATCCAAGACCACTTGAAGTGATAGAAGGCCCGCTAATGGATGGAATGAATATCGTAGGCGATTTATTTGGAAGCGGCAAAATGTTTTTACCGCAGGTTGTAAAGAGCGCCCGCGTTATGAAGAAAAGTGTGAATTATTTATTTCCTTTTATTGAAGCGGAAAAGGAGGAAAGAAAACAGGCAAACCTGGCTGCAGGAAGAGAAAACGAGGAAGGCGCCGGACCTGCTAAAATATTAATGGCAACGGTAAAAGGAGATGTGCACGACATAGGAAAAAATATTGTAGGTGTTGTACTTGGCTGTAATGGTTATGAAATTGTTGACCTTGGTGTAATGGTGCCTGCCGATAAGATTTTGCAAATTGCGAAAGAAATTAATGCTGATATTATCGGTCTGAGTGGTTTAATTACTCCCTCGCTTGATGAGATGGTACATGTAGCCCGGGAAATGAAAAGGCAGCATTTCAATATTCCGTTAATGATCGGCGGAGCAACTACATCAAGGCTTCACACCGCAGTGCGCATAGCACCGGAGTTTGACAATGGCGTGGTACATGTGCTGGACGCCTCAAGAAGTGTAACGGTTGCTGGTAATTTACTGAACCAGGAAACAAAGAAAACTTTTCTTGAAGGAATAAAAACCGAATATGAAAAACTGAAGAAGGATTTTGGCGATAAAAGATCGGCGAAGGTATTGTTGCCATTTGCAGAAGCACAAAAAAATAGATTAAAAATCGACGCAAAAAATTTCAAGCCAGTTACTCCCTCATTTCAAGGTACAAAGGTTTTCAAAAATTATGACCTAAATAAAATCGCTGAATATATAGATTGGCAGCCCTTCTTTATTGCCTGGGAAATGCACGGCAAATTTCCCGCTATTTTGAAAGACGAAAAAATTGGAAAAGAGGCGACTAAACTTTATGATGATGCCCAACAACTTTTAAGAAAAATCATCGAAGAAGAATGGTTAACTGCAAATGGCGTTATTGGTTTTTGGGAAGCCAATGCAATTGGT
>JBDTKB010000381.1:0-4731 GCA_039935555.1 Ginsengibacter sp.
ATTTTAAACTTACGGGTAAATTAAACGACCTGTATAAAGATATCAGCGATAAAAATTCTTTTCATCCCTTGTTGCTTCAATATTTACAAAAGGACAGTACGCCGGTATCTATAAACCTGATGGTAAAGACCCGCGGCCACTTTCGTCGAATAAAAGGAAATTGTACTATGCCGCCGTTGCTATTGCAATTTCCAAAAGGCGATCAAACAAAAAACACTGTATTTGATTACCAAAATAACTTAAAGCTTGTAGTTCCTTGCCGCGGTGATGATTATGTGATTAATGAATGGCTTGTATATAAACTGTATAATTTACTTTCAGATAAAAGCTTTAAAGCAAGATTGGTGCAGGTAGACTTTGAAGACTCATTAAAACGTAAAAAAACGGAAACGCATTATTGTATTTTATTGGAAGATGCAAAAAAAATGGCAGAGCGTAACCACTGTTTTATTTGGAAAAAGAAAATGCTCGACATGCGAAAAACCAATCTTAAAGAATTTGAAAAGATGGCCGTTTTTCAATACATGATTGGCAATACAGATTGGGGAGTTCCTTATTTGCAAAATATCGTTTTAATAACTAAAGACTCCAGCCAGGCACCTACTGCTGTGCCATATGATTTTGATCATGCTGGTATCGTTGGAGCGTCGTACGCCGCCCCGGCGCCGGAGCTGGAAATTGCGTCTACGACCGATAGGTTATACCGTGGATTTTGCGAAAGTGATCTGCAAAATTTTGCAGAAACGTTTGATTTATATAACCACTTAAAAAGTGATATTTACAAAGTATATACCGATTGTCCTTTACTGAATTCACGCTACATAAAAGTCACTTCTAAATTTCTTGATGATTTTTATAAAACTATAAATAACAATAGGGCAATACAATCGGAATTCGGCTTGCCGTGCCGTACAAATACCCGCGTTGAAATTAAGGGATTGAAAGATTAACTTCCCGGCTATCAACTATTTTCCTGAATCAATAATTCGGTATCTGGATCATTTTTTTTCCAAAAAAATTCTTTTACAAACGGTATCAATTTTTGTGATATCAACGTTAATTAATGGAAGAAGTGTTATTTTTATAGCGTTACGAAAATGCTCTTATTTTATCTCAAACTTTTCAAATAACCTTATGAAAAACGTCTTCGCATGTGTTTGCTTTATTTTTCTATCAACTATTACTTTTGGCCAGGTAAATAACACGAAAATTTCTATTATTCCTCAGCCGGTTTCTATTGTCGAAAATCAAGGATATTTTTCTTTGCCTGAAAATATAATTATTGAATCGGTTAACAAGCCGGAGATGAAGCAGGTGGAAGCTTTTTTAAAGGAACGCTTTTCCACGCCGACTTCTATTCCTGTTGATGTAAAATTTTCTGCTCCATCTGCAACAATAAAATTGGTATTAAATAATAGGGCCGATGCGGTTTTAGGAACAGAAGGTTATCAATTAATTGTTTCTCCAAAAAATATCATCATCCAGGCAAATCAACCAGCGGGCTTATTTTATGGCGCACAAACGCTTGTTCAATTATTTCCAAAAGAAATAGAAAGTGCCGTGGCCGTTCCAAACATAAAATGGCAAGCTCCGTGTGTGAATATTACTGATTATCCAAGGTTTGGCTGGCGCGGATTAATGTTTGATGTGGCGCGTCATTTCTTTACCAAAGAACAGGTGGAGCAATACATTGATGAGATGGTGCGGTATAAATATAATTTGTTGCACTTGCACCTCACAGACGATGAAGGATGGCGCATTGAAATTAAAGGCTTGCCGAGGCTTTCCGAGGTTGGCGCATGGAACGTAAAAAAAGTAGGATACTTTGATACTTTCTCTGAACCTAAAGCCGATGAACCGCGCACTTATGGCGGCTTTTACACGCAGGATGATATTAAAGAACTGGTAAAATATGCGAAAGATAGGTTTGTAAATATCTTGCCGGAAATAGATGTGCCCGGCCACAGCCTTGCCGCTATTGCTGCCTATCCGGATCTTTCCTGTTCGGGTGGAGCGGAAAACCATGGAGTAAGTTCTGGTGAAGAAATTAAGGACTGGACAAATCATGTTGCACTTGTTGATGATAATCTTTGCCCCGCAAATGAAAATGTTTATGTATTTCTTGATAAAGTAATTACACAGGTAGCCCAGCTATTTCCTTTTGAATATATCCATATGGGCGGCGACGAAACCTTTAAAACTTTTTGGGAAAAAAGTGATGCAATAAAAGCGCTCATGCAAAAGGAAAAATTAAAAACTATGGATGAAGTGCAAAGCTATTTTGAAAAAAGAGTTGAAAAAATTGTAGAATCAAAAGGCAAAAAATTTATGGGTTGGGATGAAATACTCGAAGGTGGGCTTGCGCCGAATGCTGTAGTAATGAGCTGGCGGGGAATACAAGGTGGAATTCGCGCAGCAAAGATGGGACATGAAGTAGTAATGAGCCCAACCACTTTTGCTTACATTGATTATATGCAAGGTGATCCGGCCATTGAGCCTCGTGTGTACGCAACGCTTCGTTTAAAAACGGCCTATTCATTTGAGCCGGTGCCAGATAGTGTTAATCCAAAATTTATAAAAGGTGGGCAGGCAAACTTGTGGACGGAGCAGGTTTACAATATGCGTCACGCTCAATATATGACATGGCCAAGGGCTTTTGCAATTTCAGAAGATCTGTGGTCACCAAACGAAAAAAAGAACTGGGATAATTTCGTCGGAAGGGTTGAAGATCATTTTGCACGCTTCGATGAGGCACAGGTAAAATATGCGCCGAGCATGTATGATCCGATTATTGATGCAAGCAATGATGCAGAAAATAAATTAAACCTTGAGCTGAGTACGGAAATAAATGGATTGGATATTTATTACACTTTTGATAATTCATTCCCGGATAATTTTTATCCAAAATATACCGGGCCGGTTGCGGTTCCGGAAGATGCTGTGCAACTTAAATTAATTACTTATAGAAATGGAAAACCCATTGGGCGCATGATGACAGTTCCTGTTAGTGAATTGAAAAGCAAGGCTGCAAAAAAGAAATAGGTGATCAAATGATTCTGTTTGTTATTTTTTTCACTTTCAAACAAAGTATTTAAAATTTTTCTTTTTAAAAATTCTGCATCCTATTTTTAGCGGAAGGTCTGTTTTAGTTTTAAATAATATACAATGCCTGGTAAAATCAATTATTTGATTGGGTTTTTAATCTGCGCTTTATCATTTTATAATTGCGCAACTGCGCAAACGCCAAACGCACTTACGGCTAAGGAAACGCAGGAAGGATGGAAGCTTCTTTTTGATGGAAAAGATCTTAAAGGATGGCATGCATATCATGAAAAAGTAATCGGTAATGTATGGCGGGTAGGTGAAGGAAATATCATGCTAAATAAAAATAAGAAAAGCCTGCCAAGAGACTACGCTGATCTTTTAACCAATGAAGAATTTGGCAATTTTGATTTGAAAATAGAATGGAAAATGAGGCCTTGTTCTAATAGCGGTGTACTGTTTTATGTAGACGAAGCACCACAATATAAAAACACCTATGAGTCTGGGCCTGAAATGCAAATTGCAGATTTGGCATGCAATGATGATGGACGAATTTTAAAATGCCGGGCAGGCGATTTGTATGATTTAATATCTGCAGATACTGAATGGGTGAACAAAAGTAGCCTTTGGAATGAATATGAAATAAAATCAAACAACGGGCACCTGGAGTTTTTTATGAACGGGCATAAAACGATTGATACCCAGATTTGGGATAACCATTGGCGTGAGATGATACAGAATAGCAAATTTAAAGAGTGGACTGGTTATGGCACATTCAAAAAAGGCCATATCGCATTGCAAGGATTAGAAAACGGTATGATTTGGTTCCGCAATATCAAGATCAGAAGACTGTAAATTACTTTTTGCCGAAGAAAAAAATTAATTCGCTTTAGCATCGAAACCTAATCCTGCCCTGGCTTTTCACCAACAAACCAATGCTCTTTATTTTTGAATAATACATTGAACGTGGTAAACGAACCGTAAATGCGTGTAATGTATTGCTGCAGGTTTACCTTTTCTTCATCAGAAAGATTTTTGTTGCTATTAATGTTTTGCTCCAGCACACGAAGCCTGTCGCGGGCCATTATAATTTTATGAAAAAAAACATCTATCGGAATTTCTTTAGGTTTTAGCGATGCATCTTTAGGCTGTAATAACATTGTTCCGCCAATCCATTTTTCTCCAAGTTTTACAACCTCGCTCATATCGCCCCACAATCTTAAAATTTTTAAAAGTGATTTTTCTACGTTAGAATTTGTTTCTATTTCTTCACTTACATTTTCTGGTTGTATGTCATCAAGGTTGGCATCTGTTTTATCAATTTCTATGAGGCCCTTGTGAATGAAAGAGATAAGGTAAGTCGCGTACCGGATTCCCACAATTACACCGGGCCCGTGTAACGTGTGTTGCAATCTTGTGCCTATTCCTAGCGTTGTTTGATCCATGGTTTAAGTATTTGTGCAAGCAAGTTAATTTATTTAAAAAAAATTTCATTTACAAAGAAGCAGCATCAATAAACGAAATGATTTTTCAAAACATAATAGTGGAAAGTAAAATTAATTTTTAATGAAAATTAATGCAAGTATTCCCGGTATTTCATTATTGCCTTCATCAAAATATTCTTCTATCTTTTCTAATGTTAATCCATGCTTTTTTGCGGCATGAACGAATTCAGAAATGTGGTGATTA
>JBDTKB010000382.1:0-5894 GCA_039935555.1 Ginsengibacter sp.
CGCAAGGTAGCAGCGACCGCTATTTTCAAAATGGCGACGAGCAATCGAAAAAATTTGTGCCGGAAGGAATTGAAGGCAGAGTTGCCTACAAAGGATTTTTAGGTGAAGTAGTTCACCAGTTTACAGGAGGGCTTCGGGCTGGAATGGGATATTGCGGAGCGAAAGATATTGCATCGCTTCAAAAGGCGGCATTTGTAAAAATTACCAACGCTGGAATGAGAGAAAGCCATGCGCACGATATTGAGATCACAAGAGAAGCTCCGAATTATAGCCGTTAGTTTTTCAATTCCGGTGATTAAGTTATTCTGAAATAATACTTAATCAATCATTTGATAATTCACCATACTTAACAAATAATCCTTTGAAATTTTTACTTACATTACTATTACTTTTTCCTCTAAATATATTTGCACAAAACGATTCCTGCCATATCAGGGTCAGCATTTTAACTTGTACACCCGGCGAATTACTTTATTCAACTTTCGGCCACAGTGCCATTCGTGTAACCGACAGCGTTAGTCACAGCGATATCGTTTATAATTACGGAACTTTTAATTTTGATGAGCCGGGATTTTATACAAAATTTATCAGGGGTAAATTAAATTTTTACATTTCAACAGATGACTTTGATTCATTTATTTATGAATATGAGCAGGACGGGCGGGGGGTTATTGAGCAGACTTTAAATTTGAAGTGTTTTGAAAAGCGCAATATTATTACCCTGCTCCAGGCAAATATGATTGGTGCAAATAAATTTTATAAATATGATTTCACATTTGACAATTGCACGACCCGGCTACGCGACCTTTTAAGCAAAGCTGCTGACACTGCTGTTCATTTTTCAAATGTAGTGCACAGCAAGAAAACATTTCGGGATCTCATTTATGAATACCTCAATTCCAACGATAAGCAATGGAGCAAACTTGGCATAGATATTTTGTTGGGCAGCCCGATGGATGCCGTAATGAAGCCAGGGGAATCTATGTTTCTTCCTGATTATTTAATGAAAACATTTGATAGCTCCAGGATGGACTCGCGACCTCTTGTAAAAGATAAACAACAGATTGTGCCTTTAAATTTACCACCTGTTGTTGTTAATTATTTTACACATCCATTTTTTGTATTTACGTGCGTCTTTCTTTTAGTTGTTTTTCTAAGTTTTTCAAAAAATACTTTTATAAAAAGATTACTGGGCGCATTTGATGGGTTCATGTTTTTCATCACCGGGCTCCTTGGGTGCTTATTAATTTTTATGTGGTTAGGAACCGATCACTTAATGACTAAAGATAATTTCAATTTGCTTTGGGCGTGGCCAACGAATGCGATTGCCGCATTTTTTGTTCATTCAAAAAATAAGAGGTCGGTTAAATATTTTTTCATTTATTCTGTCTTTAATTTGACGCTTTTTGGTTGCTGGTTTTTCCTGCCGCAACACATGAATCCTGCGCTTATGCCCATTATCGCTATCTTAATTTTCAGAAGTTTATTTTATATTTCCAGGGGAAAAAATGTAAGCAATGAAGCAAATAACTTTTGGCAATAAAAAAATATGTTACCATGCCGACGGCAATGGCGATGCGGTGATGTTGCTGCACGGTTTTGCTGAAGACAGTAGAATATGGAATTACCAGGCTGAAAAACTACGAGAAAAATTTTATGTTATTATTCCAGATCTTCCTGGTAGTGGCGCATCAGAAATACTTGAAGGCGAAGCTACCATTGAGGAATATGCTGAAGTGATAAAGGCTATAACCGATGCCGAAATTAATAACAATGAAAGAAAAACATTTGCACTTATCGGGCATAGCTTGGGTGGCTATATTAGCCTCGCTTTTGCTGAAAAATATCCTGAACTCTTAAATTCCTTTGGGCTTTTTCATTCCTCGGCTTTCGCAGATGATGAGGCGAAAAAAGATGCACGTAAAAAAGGGATTGAATTTATTAAAGAAATTGGACCCGCGTCCTTTTTGAAAACGACCACAGCAAATCTATTTTCTGGAAAAACAAAAAAAGAAAACAATAATCTCATTGACGATTTAATTGATCTGTCAAAAAACTTTTCAGCTGAAACATTGATTCAATATTATGGAGCGATGATGAGAAGGTCTGAGCGAATTTCCGTTTTGAAGTCTTTTTCAAAGCCTGTGCTTTTTATTATCGGCAAGGAAGATGCTGCAATTCCACTCGATGCGTCATTAAAACAATGTCACCTTCCCCGCATTTCAACTGTTTACATTTTAGAAACTTCAGGGCATATGGGTATGTGGGAACAACCACTTAAATCCCTGGACTTTTTATTAGAATTTCTAACCCAGTCGCGATAAATACAGTAGTATTTTTACGAAAGATTAAAAGGAAAAAAAATATTCTGAACTCCCCAGCTTTTTTTCTTAATTTAACATCAATCTAATAGAACAATCCGTATTAATTTTTTTGATGAAAAGACTCCTGCTCATATGTTTAATAATAGGTATGGCTATGCCCGGGTGGGCTGCACATATTGTGGGGGGAGAAATGTTGTATAAATATGTAGGGCCTGGTATAAATCCGAACACGAGCAATTATATTATAACTCTTAAATTATTCAGAGACCAGTTAACAACAGGCGCCAGTATGCCTGGCGACGTTTTTATCGGAATATTTAATAACGACGATGGAACACAATTTCCGGCCTTTAAGCAGCCGTATGATGTTTTTAAAAGCACCGAAGTGCCCGTGCAAGTTGATTCTTTTCCTCCATGTATTAGTAACGCTCCTATACTTAATTACCACGTAGGTATATTTATTTTACAGGTAACGCTGCCAGATAATATCAAAGGCTATACCGCGACTTATCAAACCTGTTGTCGCGTAAATCCCCTCGCGAATGTTTACAACGCACCGGGTGTCGGCGGAACCGGCTCTACCTACAGTTGTTCGATTCCGGGAAAACCAGACACTTCCCCGTACTTTTCAACAAGTGTAGACGCAATTTGCAGGCAAAAGCATTTTAATCTAAATTTTAATGCAACGGATGATGACCAGGATTCTTTGGTTTATTCATTTGTGCCGGCGTTCAATGGCGGAGCATCACAAAATGCGAGCAACGTAAATCCTAGCCCGCCGGCATATAATTCTGTGAATTATATCAATGGGTTTTCATCTGACGCACCATTGGGCGATAAGGCTATATTAGATCCTGAAACCGGCATAATCAGCGGTGTAGCCCCCAATGTTGGAAAATATGTAGTATGCGTGGCCGTTAAGTCTTATAGAAACGGCATTTTATTGAATGAACATCGCAAAGATTTTATCGTAAACGTTACGGACTGCGACTTTGCGGGCGTAGAATTAGATCCTAAACCTGTTACTTGTGACGGCTTTTCTGTAAGCTTTTCGAATGATAATAATTCTCCTCAAAACCAAACTTTTTATTGGGACTTTGGTGATACGGCAAGTGGCGCTTTAAATACTTCTACTCTCCAATCGCCATCACACATTTATACTGATACGGGAGTTTATGTTTATAAATTAGTCATAAACCGGGGACAACAGTGTTCAGATTCTGCAACACAAATAAGGAAAGTTTATCCAGGGTTTTTTCCCGGTTTCACATCAGAAGGGAGGTGCATTAATGCATCTATCAAATTTACTGATACTACTAAATCAAGATATGGCTATGTAAGTTCCTGGAGATGGAATTTTGGAGATCCTTCGCAGTCGAATGATACATCCGTAATTCAGAATCCAAGTTATTCCTATTCTGCCGTAGGCAACTATCCGGTGCAGCTTACTGTTGCAAATAGCAAAGGTTGCCTTAAAACAATAGCAGATACGATCGATATAATTGATAAGCCAATTTTTAATCTCACAAACGATACCTTGATTTGCTCGATAGACACGGTGCAGCTTATGTCCACGGGAACAGGAAGTATTTTCTGGACGCCGGCTTATAATATTAATAATCAAAGCAGTTTTACACCGTTAGTAAGCCCGAAGGTTTCTACAACTTATTCGGCGACGTTAACCGAAACTCCCGGATGTTTTGCAACTCATTCTGTAGTAGTAAAAGTGGTAAATAGCGTGTCGTTGAACGCAGGAAACGATTCTACAATTTGCCAGACTGATACCGTTAGGTTCAATACGGTAAGTGATGGATTGCATTTTTTATGGACGCCGTCCGCCACGCTCAATGATAATACCGCTAAAAATCCCTTGGCTGCACCATTATCCACTACCACCTTTCATGTGATAGCAAGTATAGGAAAATGTAACGTGTCAGACGATATCACCATTGGAGTTGTACCCTATCCAAAACCTCATGCAGAATATGACACCACGCTTTGCTTTCCAGCCAGTGTTCAACTACACGCATCGGGAGGAAATTCTTACGTTTGGTCTCCGGCAACTTTTTTAAATAATCCTAATATCAACAGTCCGGTTGCCACGCCATCACAGTCTATAAAGTATACAGTAGCAGTACGCGACGTTTTGGGTTGTCCTAAACCCGCCTACGACAGTGTTTTAGTGCTCGTCGAAAAAATAGTTGCTGATGCAGGCCCACGTGATACAAACGTTGTGGTAAATCAACCTCTACAATTAACGGGCACAGGTGCAGAAATATTTTTATGGACTCCATCAACAGGATTGAGTGACCCCAACATTGCTAACCCGGTTGCCAAATTATCCGAAAGCCAGGAATATATTCTAAGGGTTCAAAGTGCGGCCGGATGTAGCGCCAAGGACACTATAGATGTGACCGTTTATAAAGTGAAACCGGGATTGTATGTGCCCAACGCGTTTACCCCTAACGGTGATGGCATAAACGATATTTTTCGTCCAATGCCGATTGGGATGAAAGCTATAAAATATTTTAAAATCTATAACCGGCGAGGTCAATTAATATTTTCAACAAACCAACAAAACAAGGGATGGGACGGCACATTTAAAGGTTCACCGCAAGATGCGGATGTTTATGTATGGATTGTTGAAGGCACAGACTACGAGGAACAGGATATCTTTCAAAAGGGATCTGTAACACTGGTAAGATGATAGATTTTTAGTGGCAAAATAAAAATGCAAGCTGCAACCAACAATAGTGCACAACTTACAAATGCTTAATATCTTTTCCTTCCTCTTCCTTGAAATAAGCCAATATTATAACCAGCCCGAATGATTGGAATACTTTTGCCATATCCATCCACGTAAGGAGAATTTTTATCCGTCAACACATCCCAAGAGATAGAAAAATAATAATAACTATTGCTTCCTCTTTGCCTTCCGCCGGCATAACCTGCACCCAGCAATAGGCTACTTGCATTCACATTATCTTCATATGAAACTCCCCCATTATTACTCGGTAAAGATCTTAAGTGAATAAAATTGTATTCATACTGCGCTGTCGCAAATAAGAAATTCACGGGAAAAAGTCTTACAAACGCCCCTGGCCCGTATACGGTTTGGCGCACCTTGTTATCGTAATAGTCTTTTTGGGATAAATAATTAAAGTTCAACGTAATTCCTGCGTCTGCCCAATTAGTAAGGCTATATCCTATTTGAGGCGAAATTCCAAGATCTGTGTTGTAACTGGAAAATCCTGCGGTAACACTTCCGCCGGTAAATAATTTTTCCTTTTTAAATCCTCGCTTTTCAGCAGGTTTCTCATCATCAGACTGAGCAAATGAATGAAAAGATAAAGGCAATAAAAGCAAAAGAATTATAGTTTTCATGTAATTTTTTTTAGAGTGTAGATTTAAAAAACAGGATAATCACTTAATATTTTTTGAAAAAAAATAGGTTTCAAGTGTGTCAATTTCAATCGAAAACCATTGATAATTACTTTATATAAAAGTCGCCATAAAACTTCATGTATAAGTTGCACAAACAATTTTTATAAAAACTTTAAAGAAAATATT
>JBDTKB010000383.1:0-2799 GCA_039935555.1 Ginsengibacter sp.
CCTTCATAAAAACATTTATCATGAAAAGCACATTAAACCTTTTAGCAATTTTGTTATTTTCGGCCATTTCGGTAAAAGCGCAAAATCAAAATCAGAAAAGCGCCTTTGCTGTTGCCATCGGTGCATCGGCAAATTATTATTATGGCCCCGGAAACCGCAACTTCAATTCGTTTGAAGGCGATAGGGTAAACTATGAACTTACCGGCATGATAGCACTTACCATTGCAAGAGATAAGAACGACCACCGCACAATGTTAGCTGCCTTTGGCGACTATGGCCTTAACAACAAAAGAACGATGGAGCATATCTTTGATGATCAGGGATATTTTACTACGGCTCTTGATCAGGGTTCATCCAACAATTTTTACGAAGTGGAAGGTGGCGTGCTTATAGGAGAAATTCTGCGCTTAAGTACAGGTGTAGGTCGCCAGCTTTATAACGAGCAAACTATTGCATCATCAAATGGCATTAATTTTCAAAGTACACAGTTAAATTATTATTCCTCTACGGTAGGTTTTAACTTTAATATTTCTAATGTGGCAATTGTATTGAATTGCAATTTTAATTATGGTAAAGATTACACCACAACAGTTATTAAGCCTTCTGCGGGATTGACGCTCAATTTTTGAAAGTTTTTGAAAAGATTGTTTATCGTACATCGTCCAATATTTCTTCTTCCCGGGCCGTGTTTCAACGTCGAGCTAGGAGTGTGGCTGAACACGGCGCCAATGTATGAAGGTTAGCGAATCGATATTGAGGGAAGCAAGGAGCATATTTATAAATTAATAAACACGAGCAGCTTCGTACCGCAACGCAAAGGCCAAGCGGAGACACGGCAGAGGAGAGAATTTGTAACAGGTCTGCCCCGCTTATTAATTGAAAACACATCTTCAAGAGCCTTATGAATCGGGAGGTTCACGTACGGTTCCGTGAGGAGCAGTGGGTGAAAATCCCCTCAATACCTGACTGGCAGTAGTTATTCTCCTTCGTTTTTTATCCTGTCATTTTTAATTGGTGAATAATCAGTCTCTGTGTGTCCGTTTACCATTATTTTGTCAAAGTAACATTTTACACCTGTCGCCACATTCATGTCTTCTACGTTTTGGATATGAAAATGTAAATGCGGTTCGGAGGAATTACCTGAATTTCCGCAAAGTGCTAACAACTGTCCCTGTTTTATTTTTTGTCCTTCGCTTATTTTAATTGAATGTTGTTTGAAATGTGCGAAAAATAAGTATTCGTTATTTGACGTCTTTAAAATAACGGTATTTCCCGGAACATAGATTGGATTTAATTCTCCAGGTTTGTTGTCTTTTACACCGTCAACCACTAAAACGATTTCTCCATCGCAAGGTGCAAAAATTTCTTTTCCAAAAGCGTAATAATCTTCATTCTTTTGTCCGTCGGTTTTATAAGACTTTCCTTTACTATTGGTTATTACCATATCAAAAGCATTTTTCTGTGCCTGGCTTTCAACGTGATAATTTAATTCTTTGGTATCACCGCCCCAAATAACAGTCCATTCATCTTTAAATGGCAATTTCAATTTGGTTGAATTTCTCTCAATCTTAGGTAAACTTTCATCAGTAAATGGTTTGACAAATAATCCATTAATTTTTGAATTATTGTCAACCGAAATATTCACAGAAAATAATGCTCTCTCAAAATTAGTTTTATATGAAGCGTAGGTTGCCTGATATTTTACAAATTGCCTTTTTGTGATTTGTCCTGCCTGAGTTTTTAAGCCTGCAAAAAAATCTTTGGTTTTGTCAAGTGGTAAAGCGTTTTGCATTTCAGATGAGAACATTGTAAAAATGCTATCATAATTGCTATTATTATAGTTGGTCTCCAATTTCTCTGCAATTGTTTTGTTGGTTGCTTTTTCTGTCTGTCCAAAAATGTTACCCATAATGAATGTCAAAACCAGGGTTAAAAGTATGTTTCGCATGTTCTTAGCGTTGCGTCAGATTATTGAACCGGTTATGTAATTTATATCAACGGTACGCATTTATGCAGGCCGAAAAATAGAGTTCGGCCAGCCGGTACCATTACCAAATTTATAAATAAAAGCTCATTGTTATTAATATCGTTCAATAGAATTCCTCAGGTTGGGAAACGATTTCCTGGTTCGCGGCACACGAAACCAATCTCTATACATCACTATGAAACAGGTTATTTAAAAATCCAAATTCATCCAAACCAGTTTCATAAAATCTTGCAGATGAATAATAATAATCCAAATAATCTTTGGCAAGATTCGACTTACCGCTAGCAGGATTGCGCAGGCAAACATAATATTTACTACTTGCCAGGATGAAGCCACGTCAGCTTATTATTTGAAAAGGACTTTTTTTTTAAATTAAATTGATGGATACTCGATTTATTATCAGCAGAATTATCTTTCGTGCTCGTTCATAAATGTAAGAAACGGCTTTATAAATGGGCAACATTATTTAGTGGCACAGATACGCCAACGCCTCTTTGTACTTGCTGCATATCTGCGCTAGTGCGGGGCGAGGACGCTTGCCCCAACAGCGGGCAGTTAAATTAGTCTTTCAGCAATGACTTCGTAACCATTTCAAAAAGTTCTTGAGGATTGTTAGTTGTATCCTGTCCACCTCTTCTTTTAGTTTCTGTTTTATGCTCTGACGAATTAGACCCTGCATAAATAAAGAATGGTGTAGCGATATTTTTTTCTCTTACTTTTTTCAACAAAAGATAACCCTCATTTGAACCTTCTGCTCTTACCATATCAGAAATAATTACCGTATATTGATTATTGTCAAGATACTCTAAGGC
>JBDTKB010000384.1:0-16954 GCA_039935555.1 Ginsengibacter sp.
ATGCAACATGAATCGTTGGTGCAGTATGATTCAACAGACTGGGATTTCATAATGTCGAGAATGGAAGCGAATGGAAAATTGTGTTTTGTGAGCGACGGAAAGATTACAATAAAAAAGCCTGACTTCACAACGGCAACGGTACTTGACGCTGTATTCGGCGCAACAATTTTAGAATTTGATGCAGACCTTGACCCGCGAAATCAATATCAAAATTTAAAAGCAAAAACCTGGAATTATGCCAACCAGGAAGTTACGTCTGTGGATGCCCGTGAGCCTGGCTTTACAGAGAATGGAAATTTATCTTCCATGGATTTAGCTGGTGTTTTAAAAACGGAGGAATATAGTTTGTATTCCGGGGAAGATGTAACAGAAAACGAATTGCAAAATCTGGCAGATGCGAGACTGCAAAAAGCCAGGATGTCCAAATGCCGTGGCCGCGTTCGATTTGCGGGCTATCCTGCTGTTAACGCCGGCGATCTTATAAACATCGGAGGCGTTGGAGACCGGTTCAATGGAAAAGTTTTTGTATCAGCAACAAGGCACGAGATCGTGAACGGCACTTGGAATACTGATGTACAATTCGGGCTGTCAAATGAAACCTTTGCAAAGCAGCCTGGTTTCAATTCTACCCCTACAGTGGATATGTTGCCTGCAATACAAGGACTTCAAACCGGCATTGTTACAGCACTTGAAAGTGACCCCGAAAGCCAGGATCGAATAAAAATCCGGTTGCCAATTATTGATGCTGATGAAGATGGAATTTGGGCGCGAATAGCCTGCCTGGATGCAGGGGATAATCGCGGCACTTTTTTTCGCCCGGAAATTGGCGATGAAGTGATTGTAGGTTTTCTGAATAACGACCCGAGAAACCCTGTTGTTTTAGGTATGTTGAATAGCAGCGCAAAACCGGCGCCCTTAAAGGCTTCAGATCAAAATAATGAAAAGGGTTACGTATCAAGAAGCGGAATAAAAATGATTTTTAATGATGATGAGAAATCGCTTGTGATACAAACGCCCGCAGGTAAAAAGATAACACTGAGCGATTTGGATAATATCATCAAACTTGAAGATGAAAATGGGAATAATATATCAATGGATGCTTCATCAATAAGCATTGAAAGCATTGCTGATATAACTATAAAGGCAACAGGAAATCTGACAATTGAAGCCGTTAACATAACGCTTAGCCCGTCGGCTTCTT
The DNA here is from genome assembly GCA_039935555.1 of Ginsengibacter sp. Lineage (GTDB taxonomy): Bacteria > Bacteroidota > Bacteroidia > Chitinophagales > Chitinophagaceae > Ginsengibacter. The sequence goes on from JBDTKB010000384.1 coordinate 1,202, forward strand.
TTGCTTTAAGTTCCGGCGGCGCTTCTATAAAAGCGGGTAGCGGAAGCGCGACTATTTCTGCGCCTGCTTTAAACATTGAAGGTTCGGGAACTACCAGCATTAAAGGTGGTATTGTAATGATTAATTAATTTAAAAAATAATACTATGGCGTTTGCAGCCCGTGTTTCAGATATGCATGTTTGCCCAATGTTTAACGGGCCATCCCCGCATGTAGGCGGCCCCGTTATGCCGACCGGAAATCCAACTGTTTTAATAGGAGGACTTCCCGCCGCTGCGTTGGGAGATATGTGTGTTTGTGCCGGGCCGCCTGACATAATCATATCCGGTTCTTCTTCAGTTTTGATTGGAGGAAAACCGGCCGCAAGAATGGGCGATGTAACTGCTCATGGCGGCACAATTATAATCGGGTGCCCAACCGTAATCATAGGAGGTTAATTATGACAAATTCTTTTTTAGGAACAGGTTGGAGTTTTCCACCGGCATTCAATAATGTACCGAGTGGTGTGCTAATGTCGAGCGATGAAGCGGATATACAACTCAGTCTCCAAATACTGCTTTCTACACGTAAGGGTGAAAGGGTAATGCTGCCTGATTATGGTTGTAACCTTGATGAGATGTTGTTCGAACCCATGACTACAACTTTCAAAACTTATATCAGTGAAATGGTGAAGACGGCGATCATTTATTATGAGGCGCGTATTACTCTTAATAGTTTAACGGTAGATGATAGCAGGGAAACAGAAGGAATAATTGCACTGGGTATTGACTACACCGTTAAAACTACCAATTCAAGATTCAATTTTGTTTACCCTTATTATAAAATAGAAGGAACAGAATTAAAATAGTATGGCGGCAAATTGTTACGATACTGATCTTCTTAAATACAGTGGCACGAGCCAGGCGCAACGCATTTTAGTTGCCTTGCTTAATGATTATGTAAAGGTTGATGAACGTAAACCTGCTGACCTGATAATGTTCGCAAAAAAATACGGAGCTTATCTTAATTATTTCGATGCTGCAAATACGATCAATGGCAATTGGCAAAATTTTATGTCGAAAGATGCGGCTGTAATTATCGCCGGCATTTCCGATTTGAAAACAAAAGATTTTACTCCATTTATCGAAAATGTTAATAAAGAAACCGGTGATGCTTCTTCAGATATTGATGCTGAAAAATATTTCAAAACAATTTTTGACCTGGTATTTACAATTGCTTCACAAGTGGATAGCAACCTTCAGCAGCTTCCTGATGATGTTAGCTTTAAAACATTTTTATCGATATCTATTGCGTCAAATTTATCAGTACCTCTAAATGGTATTTATCAGTATTATCAAATTTTCAAAGCCGGTTTATTAATTGATGAAACATCAACTTATGTAGACGTTCTTATGCCAGTTGATAATATAATTTTCTCACAAGATTTTCAATTAAACACATTGGGCGCTCCCTGGCAAACCACTATAACTGCGCCTTCCATCACTTTGACGGGAATTATCCAGGATGATATTAAACATATTATTACGCACAATTTATTTATAGGCCCGGTCAATTCTTTTTTGAATGCGGTAATAAATTTAGTAAACCAGGCGCCGGCATATTTACAACAGATATTTGAAAACTATCCGGCTCACGAACCGCATTACACTTTGTATCTTTCTTTTCTAAGGCTGTTTCAGTTCGCCCAAAATCACCTGAACCAATATACCCAAAATCATCTTGATTTTTATTATAAAGATGTTTTGCAATTAAGTAACAGGGTTGCCGTTCCGGATTTTGTGCACCTTTTGTTCACTTTACAAAAAAATGCAAATGCACATTTGCTTTTAAAAGGAACAGAATTTAAAGCTGGTAAAGACGCAAATAATAAAGATCTTTTTTATGCACTTACAAACGATTTGATAGCTCAGAAAGCTGATGTGGCTTTATTAAAATCCTTGTATCTCGATAAGAAATTTACAGCATTATATGCATCGCCAATAGCAAATTCTGACGATGGCCAAGGAGGAAAATTATTGAGCGCAGATAAATCATGGCTTCCATTTGGAAACACAAAAAAAACTGCCAAAGCAATAATTGGTTTCGCTATAGCATCAAACATTTTATACCTCAACGAAGGTAAACGCGCAATCGTTCTAACGTTTACTTGCGACTCGCTCAAAGGTATTGCCGCGGCAGATATTTCTAAAGTTTTTACCATCCAATTAACCGGGAAGAAAGGCTGGTACACAGTTAACAATTATTCAATAAAAATAATCAACACCAATTCTTTTCTATTATCAATAATTTTTAATGGTGATGCTCCATCAATAATTCCCTATTCACAGAAAATTCATGGTGGAAATTTTAATAGTACGCTTCCAATGCTACAAGCGTTACTAAATGATTACAAAAGTTATCAAAAGATAAAAGCGGTAAAAATTGCAAGTATAAAAATAGATGTAGCCGCTGTTGTAAAAAATGTAAGCCTTCAAAATGATGATGGTAAAATTGACGCGGCAAAACCTTTCAAGCCTTTCGGCGAATTTCCGGAATCGGGTGCTTCGCTCATAGTAGGTAGCAAAGAAATTTTTCAAAAAAAACTTACTGCGCTTCTTATCAACACTGATTGGCAGCAAGCTCCCGAAAGCAATACCAATGCCGATGCGGTTTCATTAAATGAAGGCCAGTGGTCAATTACTCCTTTCGCCAACGGTATTAATTTAAGCAACGGGATTGTCAACTTGTCTGGGCTAAATAATATTGCTCAATCGGCCGTCGACTTTACGCCTAATGATGATTATCAAATAACATCTGTAGATGGGTTTGTTAAGTTGAGATTAAATAACAGCCATTATAGTATCAATACTTATTTGTCAAATGTAAAAAATTCAATCTCACAAACAAGTGTTACCATAAAAAAAGATGGTGATGGAAATGTAACCGGTTTTCAATTAAACAGCCCTAATGTTCAGGAGGTGCCACTTCCGCCGGTCGCAAAATCTATGAGCATAGAATACGCCGCAAGAGAGTCAATTTTGTTTAATGAAAGTACACAGGCCAAATTCGATCAGCGACAAAGTTTTTATTATCATATTGAAGCTTTCGGCTATCGTGAAATGCATCCTTTCATTACTGCTGACGCAGTGAATTTTCTCCCGGTATTTGATCTTGATGACGGTATCGCAAAAGATGACGGTGGTGAATTATGGATAGGATTAAGCAAAGCAGGGCCCGGGCAAACATTTTCAATTTTATTCCAGGTTTCTGACGGCAGCGCTAACTCTTTAAAAAATATGACCGATGTGTCCTGGTATTATTTGTCTAACAACAACTGGAAAAAATTTGATCATCTTTCGATAACTGATGATACGAATAACCTTACCCGTTCCGGCCTGGTTATATTCAATGTGCCTGCCGCTGCTACAACCAATAATACCCGTGCAGACGATAACTATTTATGGATAAGGCTTGTTGTGAATCATGATGCAGATGCCGTTTGTAATTTAATTGACGTGTTAGCAAATGGTGCCAAAGCCAGTTTTGTTCAAGACCTGAATAAGGATATAGAATTCATCACCCCAATCATGCCTGGAACCATCAGCAAACCGGCCGTAGCTGATGCAGCGATAAAAAAAACAGACCAGCCATTTTCTTCATTCGACGGAAGGCCTCACGAAACTGACGAGCAGTTTTATACACGAGTGAGTGAGCGGCTCAGACACAAGCACAGGGCAATCGCTTGTTGGGATTATGAAAGGCTGGTGCTTCAGTATTACCCGCAAATTCATAAAGTAAAATGTATTAATCATACCGGCTTTATATTAAATGATAAAACCAATACTCAAAAGTACAGCGAGTTGCTTCCGGGCCATGTAATGGTTGTTACTATTCCTGACCTAACGGACCGCGTAAACGCAAATTTTTTAAGGCCTTACACAAGCGTGGGACTACTTACAGAAATTCAACAATACTTATCGGCGCTCACATCGCCTTTTGTCCGGCTTCACGTAACTAATCCTGGGTTTGAGGAGATACAATTTGATTTCGAAGTAAGTTTTTATCCGAATTATGATGTTGTATTTTATACAAATTTACTGAGCAATGAAATAGAGCAGTTCCTGACACCATGGGCATTTCAAAGTAGCCGAGATATTGAGTTTGGCGGTACAATTGAAAAATCAGTTGTACTCAATTTTATTGAAGAAAGAAGTTATGTCGATTTTGTCACCTGCTTTAAAATGAATCATATTATTGAGCGTGATGGAAATTTAATTGTCAATGCCTTGTATGATGTTGAAGAAGCTATGGCGTCAACGGCCCGCTCCATTTTAGTTTCCTATTTCAATGAAGAAACGCTGCAAAAGCATATAATTAGTTCACCTGCAAATTGTAATTGTAATGCCTGAAGAGAATCTGATATTGAAAAATCCCCAGCTTGCCAATGACCAGGATTACGCTTTTTTGAGAAATGAAGGGCTAAAATATATTGAAGAACTTGGCAGTAACTTATGGACTGACTATAATGAACATGATCCGGGAATTACTATTCTTGAAGCGTTATGCTATGCAATTACAGAATTGGGTTATCGCACTGCTAATCCAATGCAGAACTTGCTTACAGGTGAAGATGGAAAAATTTCTCCTTCACAAACATTATACACCGCAAAAAATATTCTTACTCAATCGCCTTTAAATACTAACGATTACAGGAAGCTACTTGTTGATATAAACGGCGTTCATAATGCATGGTTTTTTGCAGATGATTTTTATTTGGATAAGAAAACAATTACGCCTACCGGAGAAATCTCAATTTATGCAGATTGTAAAAAGGATTCTTTAGTTTATGATGTTACACCTCACCCTGTATATTTAAGTGGCTTGTACAAAGTTTTGCTAGACCTTGATAATGATTTGCAATTTGGTGACCTCAATAACGGCGAACTGCAGGTCTTATCTCCACAAACAGCAAACTATAGAGCTGGTAGTGTAAGCCTAACCGTTATATTGCCTGCATGGAATAAGACTGACGCTAATTTGCTTAAAGCCGACGTTAGCTCTTTGGTGGTTCATACGCAAAATATTGCCGTATCCGGTAGTGAATTCGCACTTTCAATTAATTTTTCATTTACCGTTGGCGCCAATACTTTAACGTTAGACGTAGATGGCAAAATTGTCGTGGATTTACAACCTCCTGGCAGCATGATCAACCTTGCGGATATCAATAATTTTTTCAGCAATGATTTTGCACTTTATATTTTGAATTTGTACGTTTTAAAAATTCAAAAGTCTAAAAGTGTTGTTCAGTTCGCGATAAAGAAACTTAACGAAAACAGAAATCTTTGTGAGGACTTTATAAACGTTAACACTGTGGTAGATGAGGAGGTTGCCATCTGTTGCGATATTGACGTAAAGCCAGGCGCAGATATGGAAGAAGTTCAGGCGCAGGTTTTTTATGCTATTGAAGAATATCTTAATCCCTCCATAAAATTTTATTTGTTACAACAACTTATAGATTTAGGTTATACCACTGACGAAATTTTTGAAGGGCCAGTTTTGCAACATGGTTTCATTGATACCAATCAACTGGAACAAACTCAATTGCGGAGCGAAATACATACATCGGATATTATAAACCTGTTAATGGATATTGATGGTGTTATAGCGGTTAAAAATTTTCGCATTACAAAATATGATATCAATGGGGATCCTGTTCCAGGCGAGACCGGGCAAAGCTGGTGCATGTCAATAACAGCCTGGCACAAGCCGGTGTTTTCTGAAACAAGATCAAAAATTATTTTTTATAAAAATCAATTCCCTTATTTGCCGGGCCTTGCCGAAGTCCGCGATACGCTCAATTGGTTGCGGGCTTTAAATGTGCGCAATAAGCTTACCGGGCATGCCGATGACTTGTACATTCCGACAGGAAGGTATTCGCCGCTGGACTCTTATACTTCTATAGAAAATCTTTTTCCTTTAACTTATGGAATAGGAAAAGCCGGGCTTCCCTCTACTGCAACGGATGAAAGAAAAGCGCAGGCCAAACAATTAAAAGCTTACCTGCTTTATTATGACCAATTTCTTGCTGATTTTTTTACGCAGCTCAAAAATGCTAAGGAGTTATTTTCTACCGATAAAATAGTTCAAACTTATTATGGACAATTTCTTGATAACATTAAAGATATCGACGAGATATATTCTAAAAACGGTGCGAGTCAAAATCTTTTGCAGCTTTTATTACAAAACCAGGATTCTGAAATTGCTACAGGCAATGCATGGCAGAAACTTTATGAAAACAAGGAAACTTTTTTAGACCGGCGCAATCGTTTTCTCGACCACCTAATGTCCCGGTTTGCCGAATCATTTAATGATTATGTTTTACTGATGTATTCATTGGATTATGCAACCCAACAGGAAACTAAAATTGATCCGGCTGATATTATCAATAACAAAATAGAGTTCTTAAAAAAATATCCACAAGTAAGCTATGAAAGAGGAAGAGCTTTTAATCATTTTCCACAGAAAGATAATTTTACTTTGGATACATCCCAACTATGGGATACAGATAATGTATCAGGGCTTGAAAAAAAATCGTGCTTGCTTGGTGGAATTGAAAATTATTATAGGAGGTTTTTGTATTGCGCTGGCAACGCAAAAATAATTCCAACAACTGATACACCGGTAACCTATCAGTTTGTTTTTATGAATGCAGATAACGATACACTAACATCCGTCGCAAAATTTAGTACAGAAGATGATGCGAACAATGCTTTGCCCGGGTTTCTTAATTATGTGTTGGAAGAAACAAATTATCACGTCCAAAATTTGGGAATAGAATTCAGTATAACTGTAACGGATAACGCTGCCAATACATTGGCAATAAGCAATAATTTCTCCAGTGAAACAAATGCCAGGGATTCAATCAATCTATTTACAATTGAATTCAATAAAGAATGCGATAACGAAGGATTACATCTCGTCGAACACATATTGTTACGCCCGCGTAACAGCCAGTTTGCATTGGCGCCGGTGTGCCTGGATCCCAATTGCGATTTTTGCGGCGAACAAGACCCGTACTCGTTCCGAATTTCTGTGGTGTTACCTTATTGGCCGGTACATTTAAGAAGCCTTGCCTTCAGAAATTATTTTGAGAACATGATACGAATGGAGTCTCCGGCGCATACAACCGTGAAAGTCTGTTGGGTTAATAATTCTGCTTTGCATGATTTTGAGATCGCTTACCAAAGTTGGATTATGGCGCTGGCAAACTATGCTTTAGACTCCTCAACGGTTAATGTATTACAAACGGCGAACGATTCTTTATTACATATAATTTTTAACCTGCACAGTGAATACCCGGTTGCTTCATTGCATGATTGTGAAGAAAGTAAAGACACTAACCCGGTGATGCTTGGCAAGACAATATTAGGATCTTTTAAAAATTAATATTATGGCAAATCCAAATGAGTATCTCGTATTTGAAGCCGACCAGGTTTTAACGAATGACAGCCTCAATCAAATGTTTTATTATCTTGATCAGCAAAACCGCTGGACAAGAAATAAACTCATCGGTATAGGAATTGTTTGCGGTCTTGAAATTGTGCTGAACCCAGGTGTAATAGAAATTACAAAAGGTGTTGGAGTTACTTCCCAGGGTTATCTTATTATTATTCCGGATCCAAAGTCATGCACTTATTATACGCCGTATTCACCAATTGATACACCCAACGATTTACCTTTTACTTATCCCGGTGATTTACCCTTTTATAAATCTTTTTGCGCCGGCAAAAATATTTACCTGTTGTTAACTGATGTCGAGTATGATGCCCTGGAAACTGATCAGCAAAATATGGCGCAAACAATTTCATCGGCTACCGATAAATTTTTTAATGATTATGTCGTGGTGCTTTTCCTGGAAGCAAATGAGATGGATTTAAAAAACTGCGATGCTTTCGATTGTAATAATAAAGGTGAAAAAATGATGTTGCAGGTTCGTCCATTACTTGTAAAAAAAACTGATTTGCCTGGTAAACCAAACGGCAATAATGATAATGAAAATACAACAAATATTATAGCGCCAATAGCAGCGTTAAAACGTTTTAATGTTCCTTCTCAAAGCTTGCAAAGCAGTGATGATATTATAAATGCTTTTGTAAACTTGGTGGATGACGGTACTTTATCTGCAGTAGCCAACGCGTATAATTATTGCTATCAAAATTATAGTTCGTTATTAAACAATCCTTCTGATTTCAAAACGCTTTTGAATGACCTTAAAAATTTTAGAAATATTATTCTTCAAAAAAATCCTTTGTTCATTCAATATTTTTATGATTTTATTGATGATCTGATAAAGGCATATAAAGAATTTGTTTTTAAAATAAGAGGAATGCTTTCTGCCTGTTGCCCGGATGAAAATCTTTTTCCACTGCATCTTGTATTGGGAGAAGCTTCTGTAAATTCGAGCGCGCTTGTAAACGATATTTTTCGCATTTATTTTATTTACTCGCCCTTATTTTCAAAGCAAGGAAATGGGACAAGTGAAACAGCTTTTCTTTATAGAAGGATGGAATTGCTGGTAAAAGAATTTACCATTTTATTTCAAGCTTCATTTCGTCAAATTGCTACTAGGATTACTCCATCGCTGTATGAATTCCATTGGTTGTCGGAAAGAGCCATTCCCTACTATTATAATGTGAATGATGTTGGCAATGAATTGTACCAATCATGGAATTATTATAAAAGTAGCCACGGTATTGCAGACCGCAATCTTGGGTACAATGCTACCATGTATAGTGATATTAATGTAATTATCCAGCCGCTATTATATGACATAGAGCGGTATAATTTTTTTAGGATTGAAGGGCATATCGGTCAAGATTACACGCAGGTACTAAAAAATATTTTGGGCCAGAGGTCATCTTTCAATTTACCTTTTGATGTTGTCGCAATTGCTGCGGATCAATTACCTGCCGATGCGACTAATTTGCCCGAATGTAATATCCTTGATCTTGAAACAGATTATAAATTGATCCTAAGCGAGCTTGCCTGCAAATTACACACACCGTTTTGTTTGGTTACTAAATTTCCATACCCGTATGCCCAGGTGGGAACAAATACAGCGGCAATTAATACGGATATTAGCTCAATAAATACATTAAAAACAGAGGCATTTCAAAATATCAGTTCGTCCTTTGCAACGCTTGTAATTGCTTATCAAAAAGGAGATTTTATGCGCAAATATTGTGCACCTAATGCCGTAACCGTCGGAAGTTTTTACCTTAATTCTTTAACGAGCGCCGCTGGATTTATTAATCCAATTCAACAGGTGAATTCAAAAGATTTTACTTCACTTCTTTATTATCATATTTTTAATTTTGTTGATGCCGTAGAAAGTCTCATGCAATTGGTGATGACTTCATCAATTGCGTCTCTTGATATAATTAAATTTCAACAGCAATATATCCTTGCAAAAACCAGCGCTTCATTATTGGCAATTTTAATTGCGGAGTATTATGAAAATACGATTACCGGCGATACGATTGCCCCATGGCTCAAGGACCTCGAGATTGATCTTGTTTCAGAAGAGTTTACCACGCTGATTTATTCTTGTTTGGATGAGCGTTTGCAAACATTGAAAGCTGAATATAATCGCAGGCTTCAACTGTATCAATTACAAAGGAGCTTTCTTTATTATTACCAAAAACACCCGGGGCTAGAGCATAAAGCGGGTGTGCCAAAAGGAGGGACATTTGTTTTAGTTTACCATCCCGCGCCACAGCCGGCAATACTAACGGGTAGGATAAACGCTTTACAAAATGCTGATTTGGCCGCTGTCTCCGGTAATCAACTTGCGGACGTTTCAATAAATAATGACACAATTAATTTAATAAGAAGTTTTGTTGATGATTGTAACGATGCGCCGCCGGCGAAGAAAAAAACTATTATTGATATTCTTACTTTTCTGCAAACGCCACCGCCAAAGTATCAACTTCCGGGCAACGTTGTTATAGCCGACTTTTACGTTCCTTATTTATGTTGTAGTGATTGTGCGCCTATTGCCTACGTATTAAAGGAGCCTGATCCTGAACCTGCAGATAAGCCGGTAATAAAAATGGGAACAACATTTTGCGATTCTGATAAAACTCAGCCTGTTACAGTTTCTCCTGCCGGCGGAACTTTTGCTAATGCAAGTGGAAACCCTGTTAAAGGCTTAGATGCAACAGGGCCAACATTTACACCCGCTGCGGCAGGGGCTGGTACTTACGTTATTATTTATACTGTCGGTGGTGTGGCTTCAGATCCCGTGACGGTAACGGTTTTACAAACACCAAAGGATAGCAATTTTAGTTTTGTTTCAAAGCCTCAAACAAATTTAATTTTTACTGCGGCATTCACGCCTGAGATAAAAGATGCAAATTCTTATTCATGGACATTTGGTCCGGGCTTTAATCCGCAGGTATCAACAGCACAGTCGCCTGTTATCCAGGCAAGTTTTTCGCCTACCGGGGGTGAAACGATAACCTTTGCGACGCTTGTGGTATCAAACGGAAACTGTAGTGCAGCGCCACTGAGAAAGGAGTTGCGCATATCACCAAACGGAGTTTATGAACCGGCTCCTATTGGGGTTTCAAAAAATGTTTCCGATAAAACCAAAGCCCCTGTGAAAAAAGTGGTAGCAAAATCGAAAGCGCTTAAAGAAAAAAAGATCTCAGCCAAAAAGAAATCTGCGGATAAAAAGGAAAATGATAAGTGATGAAAAATCACATCATCCATACACAGAATGTTCAATTACAAACTGGCAAGTTTGATGATGCATTTGAATTACAGAACAGGGTAAGCAACCTGCTTAAAAATGGCGTGATGGATAAACTGGAATCATTATTTGACGAAGTGGCGCCAAATGAAAATATTTTAAGATTTGATAAGCTGGAATTAAATCTTGGAAATATAAATAAGCAAAACCTGGAAACAGAGTTTAGCCAAAAATTGATTGAACAACTTTCCCGCGTTCTTTTGGAAATGAAGAACGATGACTTTGAAACAGGATCAAACCAATCCTCTCATCAGCAATCATTATTGGATAGTCTTATTTTTTTTCTAATCCACGGTTATATGCCATGGTATCATGTTGTAAAACCATTTGCGGAATGGGAGAAAGATTTGCTCGGTTCATTTTCAAAAAATGAATGGGATGCTATTATAAAAGAATTAAAGAATAATGATGATGCCATCAGGCGATTAGTTATGCAATTTTCATCGCCATTTCTGGAAACAATTTTATTTGAAATACATGCCGCTTTAAACAAACAAAAAATTCAATCTTTCCTGGAAAGATTTAATAATAAGTTTGATGTTATAAAGAAAAATTATAGCAATCTTTTTTGGATGAAGACAATAAAGTCAGCACTCGATACCGCCAGCGAAAATGATTTTACGATTACGCTTTTAAAGAGTATCGATAAAGGCGACAAGTCATTAGAAAAAAATCAGGAAAGTATCGATCAGCCGGAGGGTGATTTTTTTATTCCGAATTGCGGTATTGTTATTTTACATCCGTTTCTTTTAATGTTTTTCCGGGAATTGGGATTAGTTGAAGAAAATACTTTTAAAAGTGATGAGAAGAAACAACGCGCTGTATTGTTGTTACATTATCTCGCCACCGGCGAAACCGAAATGCCGGAATTTAATTTGACTTTGTGTAAACTGCTATGTGGTGTTGATATTGAAGAACCAGTTCCAAATTTTATTGAACTCACGGAACTAGAAATAAACGAATCAGCTAATTTATTAAAAGCTGTAACTCAGCACTGGGTGCCACTTCACAACACTTCTGCAGAAGGATTGCGGTCTTCTTTTTTTAGCCGTGAAGGAAAAATAACACCAACAGAAAATGGATGGATATTAAAAGTTGAACAAAAAGCAATCGACATTCTCCTCGATAAATTGCCATGGGGAATTGGAACCATAAAATTGCCCTGGATGAAAAAAACATTGAATGTGGAATGGTGCTAAATAAAAATAACGGTTATGCATGTAAGTGAAAATAAAACGACTAATTCTTCGCAGACCACTAAAAATTGTATTGATAGAAATCCATTCTTCCAGCCCAAACTAACGGTTAATGAACCCGGCGATGAATATGAACAGGAAGCAGACCGCGTGGCTGATCATATAATGCGAATGCCCATAGATGATCAGCCTTTTTTTAAACCCATGTCGCCAACTATTTCAAGACTGCAAAGAAAATGTAAGGATTGTGAAGACGAAGAAAAACTACAACGAAAAGAAAAAATCATACAACGACAACCTGCTGACCAGCCATCTGCAGATTTAACAATATCCGGGGATTGGGAAGATCAATATCATAAGACACCGAATGCAAACAATTACCAGTTGAATGATGCTCCGCTAAGTTTTAAAAGCAATAGAAATAAAACAAATTATGCGGATGCAAATCTTGATCTAATTGGCAGAGGCATTAATAACCCCGATGAATTTGACAAAGATTATAACAGCCTTTGGCAAACCAACCTGGATTTTACGCGCAGGCAAAGACTGGGAACGATGTATAAAAATTTAAGACAAAAAACATTGTTAGGCTATGTATTGCCGGAGCCATCAAAAGGGATGAGTGATGATGTTTTCGTAACGAATAAAATGTCGCTAACGGCACTCGATTCTGATACGTCCGGTGATCACCCCGCTTTTAATGAAGGGAGCGGAATCATCATTCCATTGAAGACATTTACAAAACGCTTTGATGAAAATAATCTTTTCAAAAAAGATGACACGCAACACAATGATGTGAATAGATGGCCTGATAGAAATGTGTGTGTGGAAAAATATACGAATAGGTTACATGCTTCGGGTAAAAAATTAGACAAATCAACGAAGAACTTTTTTGAACCAAGAATTGGATATGATTTGTCTGACGTAAAAGTTCATACAGATAGCGAAGCAGCAAAATCAGCGGAATCAGTGAATGCACTGGCATATACAGTCGGCAAAAATATTGTCTTCAATCAAAATCAATTTAATCCTGAAAATGATAGTGGAAAAAAATTGCTGGCGCATGAATTAACGCATGTGGTACAACAAAGTTCAGGATTACATACAAAACAAATTCAGCGATACGCTCAATGCAATCCAGCGCGGCTTTCCCTTCAGGACTGTCCGCCCCGTGATTCAGGCGAGGAAAAATTTGCACAAAATGGCGAAATGGTTTTTCTAAGTTTTAATGATCCTATAAGTGGTGTTAAAGCACCATTGATCGCGAATTTTGATATTAAAAGTTCCAATGTAAAAGCAAATTTTAAAGAGTCTTTATATTGGAAAGAATTCATCAAAAAGATCAGCTCAAATAATTCAAGATGGGTATTATTGGGATTTACAGATTGCCAGAATATACATGACTTTAATAGCAATCTCCGGATGCAAAGGGCAAAGGCCGTGTTTGATATTTTACCGGCAGATGTACAAAAGCAAATAGACTCTTATAGCGGAGCGCCTATGGACGAATGTATAAGAGATAACACCACGCTTGCAGACAGAACATTAAACCGCAGTGTTGTTTTTCAATTTACAGGTTGGGATGCTGATATTAAGAAAGGGGAAAATATACAAGCAAAAGATGAGAAGTCTGAAACATTAAATTGTTCAGTAGATGAAAGAAAACTATTGGCTTTGGCATATCCGATAGGTAAAATGATGGTTGAAAATGCTATAGAACTAATTACTGAAATGAACCCGGGATCGCAGGAAGAGCATTTACTTATAAAATATTTTGGGAAAGATGCATGGGCCAAAAGACTTACTATCCGGGACGGATATATAGATTTGCTGCATGCATGGAGTAGAAATCCTACAATGCGGTGCCAGGGAAATAATTATATTTCTCCGGGAGCGGAAAATGTTATGCTGCATTTAATTGATAAAGACAATTGCGGTCCCGGCACAGAAGGGTTTAGTGATACCGCCGCAGTTTTAAGAACAGGAAGCATTCTGATTTGTGATCATGCCTTTGCATTAAATGATCTTCCTGAAACAATTGTGCATGAATTTAGCCATGTATATGATTGGGCATACGGAGATCCCCAATATTGTAGCCGTTCTTCGGGTTGCTCATTAGATACGCAAAGAGCTCTGCACAATGCTGATTCGTATTCTGCCTTTGCAGGGGAAGCTTTGGATTTGTGGGGCCCTTCCTGATAAAATTTTTATTGGACTAGTTTGAGATCTTTTTAACCGGTGTTCGTTCCAATACAATCAAAATAAAATTGCAAGTTGAAAACATACTCACATAAAAAAGCACCCGGTGAAGCGACAAAGTCTTTACCCTCAAATTCGACGTTTTTTTATTCTAAGGTTAACATTAATACTCCTGCGGATGTATTAGAACATAAAGGAGATTCTACAGAGCATGCAATTCGTAATACAAACAATGATCACCAATTTTTTCCGCATGTGCAACGCAAATGCGCGCATTGTGAAAATGAAGAAAAGCTGCAGCGAAAAGAAAGCACATCTCAACCAACAGAAGCAAGCAGTGAAACAAACTCATACATCGGATCACTTTCTTCAAAAGGTTCATCATTATCAGAAAGCTCACGAAACTTTTTTGAGCCCAAATTTAACCGTGACCTTTCAAAAGTAAAAATTCATAATGATGCCAATGCTGCAAAATCTTCCCAGTCAATAAATGCACTTGCCTACACAATCGGCGACCATATTGTATTTAATCAAAATCAATTTAATCCTGAAAGTGATAATGGAAAGAAATTATTGGCTCATGAGCTGACGCATGTAATGCAACAACGCCCAACAAATATAATTTACCCGAAGCAAACTTATTTTAACACCGAAGGCATCACGGATGCCAGGACGGTGAATGGTGTTAAAGCTGTAAAAAAAATTATCATTGCAACACTTTCAGATCCTGCCAGTGTATTGTATCCTTATATTAAGGACAAATTGGGAAACTTGCCAGCCATTCTTGATAAAATGAGAATTACCTCTGCCGCGGAATTTGGCCACTCCTATAAATCACTTAAGCATATTGTTGACACACACCCCGATGAGGATGTAGCGACCACCGTGCAGGGATTTACAAATGCGCATACCAAGGAAATTTACTTATACCTGCGCTCAAATTATTGCCATGCATTTCACGAAGCAATTCACACTTTATCGTATCCTTTACCCATTGAAAGTAATTTTGGTTTAGATATGATGGAAGGGCTTACCCAATATTTCACGGATATTATTTTTACTGAACAAACGGGCGGCCCTTGTACTACGCACAATTATAAAGCGCAGTTGGTTTGCGCTAACGCTCTTGTTAGTGACTTTACCCGTGATGTTGCTGCACAAATTTTCTTCCAGCAAAAGTTTGGGTTGCTGAATGATTTATCAAAAAAATTAGGGTATCATGATGTCGTGGCATTAACCAGTCATTATAAAAATAATTGCAAGGCAGCGCCTTGAGTTTTTCGTAAAATAATTTTTTCAAAAAAGCGACAACTTTCATTTTCATAAACTATTCAAATACATTGCAAGCCGGTTATCAAAATATTATTAATTCGTTAGATTTCCTGAGGGAAACTATTCTTCGCAGATTAAACGCCTATTTTAATAAAGAGACTGCTGACGAATTTTCTTACCCACAGTTACGGTTAGACGAAGATGATGCTGCGTTTAACCATTTCTTTTGCACCACAAACCTTCCGTTGAAGAATACACCGTTATTTTATTGGCGCTGTCGCCACATATTCAGCCCA
>JBDTKB010000385.1:0-6370 GCA_039935555.1 Ginsengibacter sp.
ATTCAAAGTAACGTGTTTCAACTAGGATTATTCTATCAACTGAGCGATACAAAAATGCGTAGCCACCGCAGATAATATTTGATTTCCTATTAGAAAAAAAATATTTTAAACCTTCAGCAATAATAGAAATTGCCGGAGGTTTTTTTGTTTTCTTTTCAACATTAATATTCTCTACATTACAGAAAATTTAGTTGATTATATGGCCGCCACAAAAAGTAAAAATTCTTTAAATTCCAAGTTTCAAAAATTACATTCGGTAGCTAAACTTTTTATATGTCTTGGCATTGCAATCATTACTTACTTTGTTATACAAATTAAACACCTCGATCTGCTTCCGCACCTTATGATAGGCTGGGATACTTTTAGCCTTTGCATGATTATAATGAGCTGGGTTACTTTTAGTATCACCACATCGCAACAGATACGGGAACAATCAAGCGTGCAGGATTCCAGCAGAACGCTTATTTTCATGATAATTCTCATCTCCACTTGTGCCAGCTTTCTTGCGGTTTTACTTTTGATGGTTACCAAGCAAGAGTCTAAAAATGCGGAGACATTTCACCTCATCATTGCAATTTCAGGAATGATTCTTTCATGGTTTTTAATTCATACTATTTTCACTTTGCGGTACGCGCACCTCTTTTATGGAGATGATTTGAAAAACCCTAAAGTGCATGCCGCTGGCCTGGAATTTCCTGATGATAAAAAGCCTGATTATTTTGACTTTGCCTATTTCTCCTTTGTGTTAGGTATGACCTTCCAGGTTTCTGACGTTCAAATAACTTCTAAACGATTACGACGACTAGCCATGTGGCATGGTCTTTTATCGTTTGGCTTTAATACAATTATGATTGCGCTCACGATAAATTTAATTGCAGGTTTTTGATAAACGTACTATTCAAAATTGGATGCAAATGCTGCTTTAAAATATCGCTCTTACGGATGCCCGGCCGGTATTAATCGTTGTGCTGTTACCGGGTTTGCGGCCTTCATATTGCAGATTAAGCTCTATATTTCCAGGAAGTCTTTTTGTAAGTTCGATATTCCACAAATAATTTTTCCCGGGCAATAAACCATTTAATAAAATATAACCGGTTGTGCTGCCGGCGCTGCCTCCGGAACCTCCGTTAAAGCTTATATTGTTATAAGAAAATCTTCCATTCAAACTACCGTTGGAAAGCACATTATACCTCACTTCTGCGGCAATCTCATTATTGATTGCCTTCTCCATAAAATCAATTTTATTTTGCCTTACATCATAAGTATAAATAAGGCTTACGCGTAAATTACTTTTATAAATATAGCTAACGGAAGGCTCTGAAGAAACTTCGTCTATGCTATAATTCCTGTTAGCAAATGATGGCGTAGTTAATTGATTCAACGCGAATTTGCTGGTAAAAGATGTGGCAATAAATCGGTTTAAATTCCACCTTCCTTTTACAGTAAGATCCCTTAATTTGTTGCTTTCAAAGCCATAGTTTAATAGTGCCTTGCTCGTGTTAAGCCGATGGTTTATATCAACGCCCCATTTAACACTTTTGCGATTAAAATAAAGCGTGTTAGAAAGGAATGAAGTGAGTGTTATCAGCGTTGTGTCAACCAGTTTTTTACTAAAAGGATTAAATTCGAATGAGCCATTGCCTGCAATATCTTTTTTATTTATTTGCCACGTAGAATTGCTACTAAATCTGCCAAAAAATTTTGCCAGCCTGTTAGAAGAATTATTATTTATAATGGCCGATGGATTTATTTCAACACTGTAATTAAATTGCAGGTAATTTGCTTTTACATATTCGTTCGTTGGAGTAAAAACCCTGATCCACGTTTTTTGATCCTGGTAAATAGCCACTTCAAATTCATTTAGCTGCGGCACACCATCGCCATTATAATCTACCCATGTATAATATCCTTGCCCCGCCGGCACCTGGATGTAAGTGTATTGTCTTTTTTGTTCTTGGCCTGAACCAATCTCATATAAAAAATTTCCATTCACTAAACCCTTCCATTCACGCACGGCATATTCAGCCCTTCCTAACAAACTCTCATCACTTTTTTGGTTCGTTATTCCTACATTAATAACATCCAATTTACGGTAGGTAACATTCAATTTAAAGCGGTGGTTTTCATTCTTTAAAAATTCTGTGATGAGGCTTATGTTTTGACTTTTATCGCCAATGATCAAATTCTTTTGATAAGGAATTTTATCAGTTCTTGTAAAATAAGTAATACCCCACCTGTTCAATTTTTTTTCAGATGATTTTAAATAGGCCTGCCAGAGATTAAACGAAAAACTCAACGGCGATAAAGTATCATATTGTTTAAGCAGTTGCTGATTATTTTCCGCAGAAAATCCGCCACCGATTGTAAGATTTTTAAGGCCGGGAAATAATCTTGAAACATCGATCGATGGCCGTACATAAGATCCTTTTTGCAAGCTGCTGTTAATGTTAGTGATGAAAAATTTATCAGCAATTTTCCATCCTTTTATCTCCATACTGTTTTCAATGGAGTTGCGTATGCCGTTGTAATTATCACTTCGGTTATAATTGGTTAATTGGTAATTGAAAAAATTATTTTTCGAATCACGCAGTTGCAATGATCCGGTAACTAAATTCTCTGTTGCAGAAGGCGCATCAAACGGCAAGCTCCAGTCCCGGTTAAATTCAACGTTTCGCAATCTTTCGATAGGCTTAAACCGATCCTGCACGTATTCATAATTTATGGTGGATTGCAACACAAGGCCATCTTTAAGGCCACGTAAAACTTTATTGGACGTAGTGTATTCAACTTTTGCCGCCGCGCCATTATTCTCGCCTTTATCTTTTGATGAGAAAGTATTTGCGTCATAATTGCTAAGCGCCAGTTCCGTTTTTACATAAGACTTTTCGTTTATAAAATATTGCGCCGCGGCAGTTATCAACTGCTGCTTTTTGGGAGTTATCAGTAACATCACCGGTTCCCAATCGCCCTGTGGAACACCATTTACTGGCTGTACCCACGTGAATACCCTGCCGTTGGTATTTCCGGTCGCCAATATATAATTCCCTTTGCCCAGCCCAACCTGGGTAAACGAAAGGTTGTATAAAATGTCATTTTTATTTACTGAATAAACATAAATAGAATCATGGATTCCATTCACCAACGTATCCAGTTTTTTGTACAAAATTTTATCTAAAGAAAAGGTATCAAGCACTGCATCAGGATACCGTGCGCTGTCCAAATTATTTCCTATTTGAGAAAGAAATTGCTTTTGATTAGCATCGAGTGTTTGATTGATGGAAGAGTTTTTAGCATCAACATTCGAGTAGGCGCCGACACTTACCTTTAGTTTTTTACTAACGGCCATTTCATCGCTTGCATATATAAGTGAATTGAGGTAATTCCTATCTGAATATTCAAACTCAACCTGTATCCTGCTATCTTTTGTAATAAGGCGTTTAGCCGTAAACGTTATCTCCGCGGTATTATAGTCAATTATATAATCCTGGTCTTCGCCTCTCGTAAGCAATTGGCCATCAATAAATACTTTTTCTGTTGCGGCCAACACGGTAAAAAATAGTTCGCCATTAGCACCCGACAAGCGATACGGGCCCTGGTTTCCTTCCAGTGGTGTAATTACATTGCGTGTAAATTTTCCTTTGGCAATAGCGCCGCTAAACAAAAGAGAATTGGTAACGTTTTTACCGATATGATTGTCTGTGATAAAAGAGGCGCCTTGTAATCTTGAATAAAATTTAAGAAAATAATTCTGGCTTTGCCTGATGTCGACATCACCAAAATTAGCCTGCCATCCTTTCTTTTTTATCTGCAATAATATTTTATCAAAATCGTGTATATCCTGCGTATTCCCTTCCGGCTGAATTGGAATATTGTTATCGCTTATTGCCGCAGTTAGCTCCATACTATCCGCGATGTAGCCATTAAGCTGTAGGTTTAAAGATGAGTTGATGACGGCATCCTGGCTATTTCCAAAAGAGATTCCACGTCCAAGGCTTCCGTTATAATTAATTTTTCCAAAATCGATGATCTTGCTATTTTGCTCGCGGGCACTTTTATATACAAAGGGTTTTTCAGCAGCAAAATTGAACCGCACACTGTCATAATTAAAATGCCTTTGTACTGAATTTAGTTTAAACGGAAAAATCCTGTAGCTGATCAATATACTATCCGGCAACCCCGACGACTTCCAGGTTAAAATTGCGTTTACGTAATCCACGTGAAATGAATTTACCGGAATGCCCTCAATATTTAATGTATTGGGAATGATACTACTGCTGTCGAAATGGACCGGGTTTGTATGGGTAGAAATAAATTTTCTCCGAAGGTTTGATGATGGTTGTTTTATTTGGCCAAAGCCTTCGCCGCAAAGCAATAAGAAAATAACGAGAAAATATATTCTTGCGGAATTCAATTAGTTTGGACTTTTTGTAAGCATTAAAATTAGGATTTATGATTGGAAGTTGATTCAATTAGAACGATGCCGCCAATTGACATACCGCAATTAAGATTGGCTAAACCGTTGAATTCATAAGTTTGTTTATATGGGAATATCATTTTATGTTTTGTACTTGTAATAAAAACAATAGAAACGCTGTGCAGGAAATAGTATTGTGAATTGAGGAGCATTGCAAATTCAGAACAAAAGAGGAGCAACTTTATTTAATTCGGAATGCCGCCAACTGAGCCCTGACTAAAAGATCGTGTGAAGAATTAAATAATTAAAAAATCTGTTCATCATAAGGTAAAGAAGGATTTGAAATAGTCTTCTTGTTTAAAATAAAAGGATTTCGCCAGGCAGTATATGCGGAGAGTAAAGCCATAATTATTAATAAAGAAAGAGCTTTAGACAAATTGCTTTTTTCTGAAATAAATCCTATAACTGAAGGGCCCGCGAGGAATCCAATCAACCCGCCCGTGGTTACCATCGCGTACCCTTCCACAGTACTTATGCCGGGAATGTTGGCAGACGCCCTGAATAGAATTGGCACGATGCCGCTGCAACCTAATCCTACCATTATATAACCCAATATTGCAATCAATACACCAGGAGCAGTCACTACAACAAGAAACCCCAAAGCGGCAAGCAACGCTCCCGATACTACGATGTTTTTACTGCCTAATCTTGTAATCAATTCATCTCCATTCAGCCTTCCCAAAGTCATGGCAATAGAAAAACCTGCATACCCAAGACTTATTAATGTTTTGGGAGCCAACAATATTTCTTTAAAATAAATCGCACTCCAGTCAGCCACGCAACCTTCTGCCATAAAGCTCACCATACAGATAAAAGAGATACCTAAAATTGTTAGAGAAGGCAATCTAAATTTTGAGCGGGAGTGAATAATTTCTTTGTTGGCCAACAAATATTTCTTATTAGAAAGAAGTACCAGCATGACGGCAAAAGCTACCAAAACAATTTGCCATTTTGTTACAATGTGCACCACAAATAACAAGGCAGCGATACCTGCGCTGAAAGCGCCGCCCATACTATACATGGCATGACAAGTACTCATCAATAACCTGTTATATTTTTTTTCCATCAGGTTAACAGTGGCGTTAGCAGCTACGCCATTTAAAAATCCAACAATGCCGAAGCAGAATAAACAAGCCCAGAACATTGGGCGGTTTAAAGAATTTACCTGCAAAATCATGATGATACAAAGGAGCATGTATCCTGTAAACATCCATTTACCTACTTGTATTTTGCTAAAAACTCTTGACGATAAAATCATGCCGGTAATAGCCCCTAAAGGTGAAAGAAGCAACGAAAGCCCGAGTGAGCCATCCGTAAAACCAAGCCGGGTTTTTAAAGCCGGTATAGACGTGACCCAAATTCCAAATAAAAGACTGGAAGTCGCGAATAAAAAACCTACTGAAAAAATTGCCCTGTTTTTTATAAAAGAAGAGAAATTTTTAATCATGGTTACGGCAACTATGTATTATTGAATTAAAGATTAAACGGCCCGGTTTTGAAAAAAAATTTGGTTTAAACTCTAAAACTATTTATTGTTTCTGCGAAGTGCCTCTTTACCCATTTTAATAAATTCACCCGCTTCTACATAACCGGCGGAATACAAAATTGGATTTCCGTTTTTATCAAAATATAAAAGCGATGGATAGCCTATAATTTTAAGCTCGGTAGCCAAAACGGAACCATCACCCTGTTCGCCATCCAATGAAACATTTATAAAAGAATTATTATAAAATTCCGCAACCTTTGCGTTGGAGAAAGTATTTCGTTTTAACATTTTGCAAGGGCCACACCACGTTGCATATATATCAAGAAAGATTGGCTTGTTCTCATCCCTGGCCTTTTGAACAGCCTCTTTCCAGGTGCCTTCAAAAAAATTAAGTCCTTCTTTTGGCTCAG
>JBDTKB010000386.1:0-4668 GCA_039935555.1 Ginsengibacter sp.
ATCCTTATTCATCTTATGGGCATGATGGCATTGTAGAAAACGGCGAGATTGTTAATGATCCCACAGTAGAAGCGTTGATAAAGATGAGCCTGAGCCACGCTAAAGCCGGTGCTGATTTTGTTGCACCCAGTGACATGATGGATGGCCGTATTGGCGGCATCAGAAATGCATTTGAAATAAATGGCTTTTCAAGGACAGGTATCATGGCTTATAGTGCCAAATATGCCTCTTGTTTTTATGGCCCTTTCAGAGATGCGCTGGATTCTGCACCCGGCTTTGGAGACAAAAAAACGTATCAAATGAATTTTACCAACCGGATAGAAGCAGTAAAAGAAGCAAAACTTGATGAAGAGGAAGGCGCCGACATTATTATGGTGAAGCCTGCCCTGGCTTATCTCGATATTATACGTGAGGTCAAAAATAGTGTAACCCTTCCCGTTAGTGCCTACCATGTAAGCGGAGAATACGCCATGATAAAAGCAGCAGCCAAAATGGGCTGGATCAATGAAGACAAAGCAATAATTGAATGCCTTGGTTCAATAAAACGGGCAGGCGCTGATTTAATTGCCACTTATTTTGCCAAGGATGCAGTGAAGTTATTATCGCTATAATATGCTCATTTTATTTTAAATTAATTCCTTTTTTATATTATGACTATTTCTAAAAGCCAACAACTTTTTGCACGCGCCCAACAGTCAATTCCCGGCGGTGTTAACTCCCCGGTAAGAGCTTTCAAAAGCGTTGGTGGCACACCCCTTTTTATAAAATCAGCACAGGGTGCATATATGTTTGACGAAGATGGAAATCAATACGTCGATTATATTAACTCCTGGGGACCAATGATTCTTGGTCACGCTTATCAACCTGTAGTAAAAGCCATTCAAGACAAAGCCGCTCAATCTACTTCTTTTGGAACACCAACTGAACTTGAAATTGAAATGGCAGAACTTATAAAAAGCATGGTGTCAAATGTAGATTTAATCCGCATGGTAAGCAGCGGAACAGAAGCATGTATGAGTGCCGTTAGGTTGGCGAGAGGATTCACAGGTAAAAATAAAATTATTAAATTTGAAGGTTGCTATCACGGTCATGCTGATTGCTTTTTAGTGAAAGGAGGAAGCGGAATGGCAACACTAAATATTCAAACAGTGCCGGGAGTAACCGGCGGTGTTGCAAATGATACGCTAACTGCTCCTTATAACAATTTGCCGGCGGTCGAAAAATTAATGCTTGAAAATAAAGATGAAATCGCCGCAATTATTATTGAGCCGGTAGTTGGAAATATGGGCTGCATTCTTCCGCAGCCTGGCTATTTGGAAGGATTGCGAAAGTTATGTGATGAAAATAATATTGTTTACATTTTTGACGAAGTGATGACTGGCTTTCGGCTTGCAAAAGGCGGCGCACAGGAAAGGTTGAAAATAAATGCTGACCTGGTAACTTATGGAAAGGTAATTGGCGGTGGACTTCCGGTTGGAGCATTTGGAGGTAAAAAAGAAATCATGCAACATATTGCTCCGTTAGGAAATGTTTACCAGGCAGGTACGTTAAGTGGTAATTCCATTGCGATGGTAGCAGGATTTACCATGCTAACTGAATTAAAAAAAAATCCGGAGATTTATGAGGAGCTTAATAGCAAAACGAAGTACCTCGCAAACGGTATTCATGAGGTGTTAGAAAATAAAAAGATCCCGCACCGCATTAACCAAATGGGGAGCATGATGAGCCTTCATTTTTGTGATCATGACGTTATTGATTTTGATACCGCTTCTAAAGCTGACCTTTCATTGTTTAATAAATTTTTCCATCATATGCTGGATAGTGGGATTTATCTTCCACCATCAGGATATGAAAGTTGGTTTCTAAGCAATGCCTTAACTGAAAGAGAACTTGATGCTACAATTGATGCTTGTAAAAGCTTTTCTTTTTAGATCTTTTACTGGACCTATAAAAATTTAAAAGGGCGAAGAAATAATTTCCTCCGCCCTTCCCTAATAAAATCTTGCCAGCAAAAGCCTTTCACGATATTTAAATCACTACACATTTAAGATTCTTAAGCCCTTCAGAAAAATTATCAGGGGTTTTCCGTTAGCAACGGCCATCATATCCTTTTTTTAAGAATATAATTATGTGTAGAGCAATAAGCTTCATTCTAATATTGTGCCAAATGTTGCGTGAGAAATTTTACCGCGGATTAATATTACAACATCAGGTATTTTAGTATTGAAATGAAAATTCTTTTTATGATAATTTTTTGATTTTGAGCTGACTTACTATAGTAAGAACGCAACATTTACAAATTCAATTTAAAGTGCATTGGTAATTGAAAAGCAAATTCGCTTTTGCTTCAATTGGAGGTTGTTAATTTATTACCTTTGCCATCTTTTTTAATAATAGTGTTTGAAAGGATAAAAAAATGAAGAAAAAATACCCCGAATACAGCAAATTGAACCTAACACAGGTTGCAAACGACGTACTCGCTGTTTGGGAAAAGGAAAAGACTTTTGAAAAAAGCGTTAGCAATCGAGAGGGTAACCCAGCATTTGTTTTTTATGAAGGGCCACCAAGCGCAAACGGAATGCCCGGCATTCACCACGTGATTTCAAGAACGCTCAAAGATCTTGTTTGTCGATACAAAACAATGCAAGGTTTCCAGGTAAAACGTAAAGGTGGCTGGGACACGCATGGCTTACCGGTAGAGTTAGGAGTAGAAAAATTATTAGGTATTACAAAAGAAGATATTGGAAAAAAAATAAGTGTTGAAGAGTACAATGCAACTTGTAGACGGGAGGTGCTTAAGTTTAAAGATAAATGGGATGAACTTACACAAAAAATGGGCTATTGGGTTGACCTTGACCATCCATATATCACTTTTGAAAATAACTATATTGAAACACTTTGGTGGTGCTTAAAAGAATTATATAAAAAAGGCTACCTCTATGAAAGCGTTAGTATTCAGCCTTATTCGCCGGCAGCGGGCACGGGCCTTAGTTCACATGAACTCAACCAGCCAGGAACTTATAAAGATGTAAAAGACACAAGTATAGTGGCGATGTTTAAAGTACTCAATGAGTCAATTTCTGGTAAAAAATGGTTTCAACAAATTGACCGAAATGAATTATTGACAGAAGAATTTTTCTTCGTGGCGTGGACCACAACGCCGTGGACGCTTCCGTCAAACCTTGGACTAACAGTAGGTCCAAAAATTGAGTATGTATTGGTTAAAACCTTTAATCCCTATACGCACCTCCCAATAAATGTAATTCTTGCAAATGCGCTTGTTCCAAAATATTTTAAAAAGGAGATGGAGAATGGAAATTTTCAAACATATGACGAAACAGCAAAACATATTCCCTGGAAAATATTAGCCTCCTTTAGCGGAAAAGAAATTGAAGGTGTTCAATATGAACAACTGCTTCCGTCAGAAGCAAACACTTTGGAAAAAATTCGTGAAATAACTCCCGATGCCGATCCTTTCAAAGTAATAACCGGGGATTTTGTTACAACAGAAGATGGAACAGGTATCGTGCATACCGCGCCCGCTTTTGGAGCAGATGATTACAGAGCAGGCAAAAAAAATAATTTAGGCATTTTAACGCTTGTAGATAAAGAAGGAAAATTTATTGAAGGAGTTGGCGAATTCAGTAACAGGTACGTAAAAGATTATAAGGACGATCCTCATTACAGTGATGTCAATGTAGATATATCTGTAAAATTAAAAAAGGAGAACCGGGCTTTCAAAGTAGAAAAATATGAACACAATTATCCCCATTGCTGGAGAACAGATAAGCCAATTATTTATTATCCGTTGGATGCATGGTTTATTAAAACTACTGCAGTAAAGGACAGAATGATCGAGTTGAACAATACCATCAATTGGAAACCTGCGTCAACCGGAACAGGGAGATTTGGAAATTGGCTGGAGAATATGGTAGATTGGAATTTAAGCCGCAGTCGTTTTTGGGGAACGCCGTTACCTGTTTGGCGAACTGAAGACGGAGAAGAGGAAAAATGCATAGGTTCTATTGCTGAGTTAAAGGATGAAATAAAAACTGCCATAGAAGTGGGCTTTATGCATGTTCCGCTTGCTGAACCCGATTCGAAAAGCGTTCAAAATTTTATTGAGAATATTACTTCAGATCTTCACAAGCCCTTTGTAGATGACGTTATCCTTGTTTCAAAAAAAGGATTACCGATGAAAAGAGTTTCCGATTTAATTGATGTTTGGTTCGATAGTGGCGCCATGCCGTACGCACAATGGCATTTTCCATTTGAAAATAAAGAAGAATTTAAAAGAAATTTTCCGGCAGATTTTATTGCAGAAGGTGTTGACCAAACCAGGGGTTGGTTTTATACATTGCATGCACTTGGCGCTTTGTTATTTGATAGCGTTGCATTTAAAACCGTGGTAAGCAATGGGCTCGTGCTCGATAAAAACGGAGTGAAGATGAGCAAGCGCCTTGGAAACATGGTTGACCCTTTTGAAACGCTTGAAATTTTTGGTGCGGATGCTACGCGGTGGTACCTGGTTACCAATGCGTCTCCGTGGGATAGTTTAAAATTTGATCTCGAAGGCATCAAAGAGGTTCAGCGGAAATTCTTCGGAACGCTCTATAACACTTACCAGTTTTTTGCTTTATATGCAAATGTTGATGGTTTTGTTTTCAA
>JBDTKB010000387.1:0-4163 GCA_039935555.1 Ginsengibacter sp.
TAAATATCTTTTTGTTCGATTTTACCTTCGTTTACCATTGTTATATCTTTTAAAAGGTAATTTTGCATATCTTGAAATTTAATAATAAAGGCCCAAACCCGATGCAAATTATAAAAAGGATTACTACGTTGCTGGTTTTTATTTGCCCGATTATAGCAAAAGCACAAACAACTTACCTGCCTGAAGGATCAAAGGAATATCAATTTATTGACAGGTTTGAAATTAAGGAAGGCAACAATACCGATCTGAATTTTTCAACACTAAAACCATACAGCAGGCGGGCTATTGTAAAAGAAATTGAACTGCTTGATAGTTCAAGGTTTACCGCTTCGGACACTTTTTTTACCGAAGATCAAAAAAAATGGGAAGCGCTTAACCTTTCCAAGATTGATGAATATAATATTCAGAGTATTCTTATGAATAACTCAGAATGGGTGACGGGTTCAAAAGAAAGTTTTAATAGTAAGAAATCGTTATGGAACACTTTTTATAAAACAAAAACTAACCTGTTCGAAGTAAATAATAAAGATATCTTTCTTGCCATAAATCCTGTTATAAATTTCCAGTTTGGTAAAGAGTCGGGCAATTCCTCCAACCTGTTCTTAAATACAAGAGGTGTTACTGTTCGGGGAAGGATCGCCAACAAAATAGGTTTTTCAACAACCCTGAGTGATAACCAGGAACGCGGCCCATCCTTTTTTCAAAACAGGGTTGCTCAATATCATGCCGTGCCTGGCGTGGGATTTTATAAACCTTTTAAAAAAACGGCCTTCGATTATTTTGATGCAAGAGGTTATGTTACTTTTAACGCGACCAAATTTATTGACGTCCAGTTTGGCTATGACAAAAATTTCATTGGAAATGGCTACAGGAGCATGTTTTTAAGTAATAATGCTAACAGTTATTTATTCCTGAAATTGAACACTAAGATCTGGAAATTCGATTACCAAAATCTTTTTATGGAATTGATGCCCCAATTCTCTAAGTCTGGCGATAATTTATTAGAGCGAAAATATGCGGCGATGCATCACTTAAGTATGAACGTTACCAAATGGCTGAATCTGGGTTTATTTGAAAGTATCGTTTTCGGAAGGACTCAATATTTTGATTTTGAGTATTTAAACCCAATTATTTTCCTGAGATATGCTGAAGGCAATGTTGGAAGTCCTGACAAGGCGCACGTCGGATTTGATTTCAAGGCCAACGCTGCGCATGCGTTCCAGTTTTATGGTCAATTTTTGCTTGATGAATTTCTTGCAAAAGAAATTACCAAGAGCAATGGATACTGGGCAAATAAATATGCTTATCAAATTGGAGTAAAATATGTCGATGCCTTTAAAATCAAAAATCTTGACCTGCAATTTGAAAGCAATCGTGTACGGCCTTTCACTTATTCTCATAACGATTCGATTGCTAATTACACCCATTATAACCAGTTTTTAGCGCATCCGTTGGGAGCGAATTTTCAGGAATACATAGGAATTATAAAATACCAGCCTGCGCCAAAATGGTATATAAATGCTAAGGCTATTTATTATTACCAGGGACTTGATTCAGCGGGAATAAATTTTGGGAGCAACCCTTTTGAACTATATACAACGCGTACCAGCGACTATGGATATTTTGTAGGCGGTGGCGATAAAGTAAAATGCTTAAATGCTTCCCTGCTTTTATCTTATGAATTAAAAGAAAATCTTTTTATAGAAGGGAGTTTGCTGTATAGAAAATATACCGGCTTAAGCAACGTCAGTGTTTTTAATATCGGTATAAGATGGAATTCTGCGAGGAGAGAATATGATTATTAAAACATATTATCTTCGTCTATTCCACCGTTAGTGAGAAGGTCATCATTCTGGAATTGATCTTATCAATCACATTAGAATATAAAAGATTTGGATCACGGCTATGAAGATTTAACAGGCCGCTACTCAATTTTATTTCAGGAGATAAAACAAAGTAAGGGAAGTAAATATGGAAGCCCATGCCTACCTCAGCACTTAAATTATAAGGCTTTAGCTTAATAAGATCTTCCGCCTTTCTTGCTTTTGCATTACTCGCAAGGTCATAATCAAATTTACCTCCTGCCAATGTATATACTTTAAAATTTTTAATTCTATCGCTGCTAAAAGCAATCTGGAATGGGAAACTTAACGTAATAGATTGAACTTTTTTCTCAACCGTTAAATCTGGCGAATATTTTTGCGCGTATAAAAAATCTTCTTCCGAAAAAGTTAAATCAAGTGGATGAAGCCGAAGATCGAAATGATTTCCCATACGAAGGTTCACCAGCCACGCCAGGTTTATGCCCGTGCTGTTTACACTTTCAACATCCATAATGGAATCGTACTGTAAAAACCTTGGATGCAGTGTAAAATTAAAATGCGACTTATTATATCCAAGATTGATTCCAAAATGATATGGCTTATCATCATGCCCTTCCTGGTTAACAACATCACGCAACTGTGCCATGGACGCAGTTGAACAAAACACGAATGAAAGTACCAGAAAAACTATTTTTCTCCGCAATAAATGGTGCATATTCCTAAACTCAATGTTTTGTAAAAACTATGTCTATATCCTGCTTGATTTAAAATGTGAATGAAATTATTTCTTTCCGGAAACTTTTGTACGGAATCATTTAAATATTGATAAGCCTCATTATTTTTAGAAACTAATTTTCCAACTCCTGGAGTAACGACCCGCATGTAAAAATTATAAAGATCTTTTACTATGGGCAACGAAGGTTTTGAAAATTCAAGAATAACGACTTTTCCGCCGGTCCTCAAAACCCGATAAATTTCTGAAAGCCCTTTTTCAAGATTCTCAAAATTTCTTACGCCAAAGGCTACTGTAACTGCATCAAACGAGCCAACCTCGAAAAAAATTGCCTCACTATCCCCTTTTAACAACTTAATCTTACCTTCCAGGCCTATTTTCTTAATTTTTTTTCTTCCTATCTCTAACATCTTTTCACTTATATCAATGCCGGTTATGTGCTCCGGCTTTAATATTTTATAGCTTGTAAGCGCAAAATCTCCCGTACCGGTGGCTACATCTAAAATATTTTTTGGTTGTAAGGAAAGCAATTCACGAATTGCTTTTTTTCTCCAAATTGTATCTATTCCTGCGCTTAAAAACCTATTTAGAAAATCGTAACGGAAAGCAATTTTGTCAAACATCTTTTCCACCTGCTTTTTTTTGCTATCACCCGATTCTTTAAAGGGAACTACGTTGTCGTGACTGTAAGCGTTCATCGCACCAAAGATAGTTTTTTGAATTTACAACTTAACCCGGGAATGATTCTTTCACTTTTATTTTGGATTTCCTTTTTTAAGCTGAATAATATCCCGGATGATACATAATGTATCTTGCGGACGATATGCACATAAAAAAAGCAGAATACATCATCAGCAGCCCCTCATTTGAAAAATGCCCGCCACCAGAAAAGCCGGAATATGCCTTTATCGGGAGAAGTAACGTGGGCAAATCTTCGCTGATAAATATGCTTTGTAATAATGAAAAACTTGCTAAAACATCCAACTCGCCCGGTAAAACTCAATTAATAAATCACTTTGAAATCAGCAGCGTTTCCAAACCCGGGGAATACAATGAAACGAAATGGTTTCTGGTAGATTTGCCCGGCTACGGTTTTGCGAAAATATCCCAGGGCAGCAGAAGAAGATGGGAACAAATGATCGAGAATTATCTTCGCAAAAGAGAAAATCTTACCAATGTTTTTGTCTTAATTGATTCAAGGCATACGCCACAAAAACTAGATCTTGATTTTATAAAAAAATTAGGTTTATGGGAAGTACCTTTTACCCTGGTGTTTACTAAAGCAGATAAAGAGAAACAAGCCATCGTAAGTAAAAACGTAAAACTATTTTTAGAGGCACTTAGAAAAACCCAGCAGTTTTTGCCTCAGCATTTTGTTAGCAGCTCCATAAAGAAAACCGGCAAAACCAAAATTTTAGACCTCATCAATGAAATGAATAATGATAGTACCGCAGATTAATTCTTTAAAAAAATATCCTTTCATTTAAAAAAGTAAAGGGGGCACTCTTCCTTACCCAAATTTATTGGGAGTTAATAACAAGCGGCGTAATTTAGTTCACCATTTTATTTGCGCAGCTACTGCTGGCAAATGCTTCTGGCTTGGCCTT
>JBDTKB010000388.1:0-3208 GCA_039935555.1 Ginsengibacter sp.
GCGCCCTTTTCCAATTCTGATGCTTTCGTAAATTTTTCCTGGTCAATAATTGGCAGTTCCTGCCTGGTTAAAATTATTGCAACCGGTCCGTCGGTATGTTCAATTGCAACACGCCATGCCTGTACCGTTTCATTTGCGTCGGCTGGCCTTATCACCATTAAATTTGGAACTGATCGCAATCCAATTAATTGCTCAACAGGTTGATGAGTGGTACCATCCTCCCCCAGCCCAATGCTATCGTGTGTGTAAACAATAATCGGACGAATCTTCATAATTGCAGCAAGGCGAATTGGCGGCCGCATGTAATCAGAAAAAATAAGGAATGTTGCGCCATAAGGTATAAATCCTTTAGTCAGGGCCATCCCATTTAATACGGCTCCCATCGCATGTTCACGAATACCAAAATGAAAATTTCTTCCGCTATGATTTTCGTTTGTGAACGACTGATAGTTATTTAAAATAGTATCTGTTGATGGAGAAAGATCTGCAGAACCTCCGATTAACATTGGCAGTTTATCGGCAATAGCATTCAACATTTTACCCGAAGCTTTTCTTGTTGCTATCCCTTTCACATCCGGTTTAAAAACTGGCAAATTATCTTTCCATCCTTCCGGTAAATTGCCGCTTTTTATCAACTCATATTCTGCAGATTCCGCAGGAAATTTTTCTTTGTATTTTTTATAAAGCTCATTCCAGTCATCTTCTTTTTTTATTCCTTGCTTACCTTTTTCGCGGTAAAAATTTAATACATCATCGGCAACAATAAAGCTTTGATCAGGGTCAAATCCAAAATTTTCTTTTACTAATCTTACTTCGTCTTTTCCTAACGGTGAGCCGTGAGCCGCAGCCGTGTCAACTTTGTTTGGGCTGCCAAAACCAATGTGAGTACGCACTTTAATAAGTGAAGGGCGCCCTGTTTCTTTCCTTGCAATTTCTATTGCCGCAGCAATAGCTTCGGTATCATTACCATCGGCAATTGATTGTACATGCCATCCATATCCCTGGAAACGTTCGGTCACATCTTCATTAAATGCGAGTGAAGTATCCCCTTCAATTGTGATCTGGTTGTCATCATATAAATAAATAAGATGCCCCAATTTTAAATGCCCTGCGAGAGAAGCTGCTTCCGAAGCAACGCCTTCCATAATGTCTCCATCACTGCATATTACATAAATCGAATAATCAAATAATTTAAAGTCAGGTTTGTTGTATCTCGAAGCAAGATATTGTTGTGCAATGCCCATACCAACTCCATTTGCAAAACCCTGTCCTAACGGGCCGGTGGTCACTTCAATCCCTTCCAATAAACCGTACTCAGGATGGCCGGCGGTTTTGCTATGCAACTGTCGGAAATTTTTTATGTCATCCATTGTGAGATTATAGCCAGTTAAAAACAAATAACTGTATTGCAACATACACGCATGTCCGCAGGATAATATAAAACGATCCCTGTTAGCCCATTCCGGATCCAGGGGATTATAATTCATAACTTTTGTCCACAATACATGGCCTATAGGAGCAAGCCCCATTGGTGTACCGGGATGACCCGAGTTAGCTTTTTGTACCGCATCTGCTGATAAAACCCGAACTGTATTAATCCCTGACTGTTCTACTGATTCCATTTTTTGTTTTTATGTTGTTTGAAATTAAAGCACGTAAATATAAATAAGAGTTTGCAACGTAAATGACTTATCTAATTGAATAAATACAAAAGTAAATTTTTATATGTTAGCGAATAACTGCAATTATTTCTTTTGCGGCTCATTATTAATTTTTGCGGCTACCTTTTTAGCGCCAAAACTTTAAGTGATATTATAATACACTGGCCTTTTTGGCGTTATAATACTACATGCCAAGTATCGCAATGAATAAGCTTATTTTAACCTTCATTTTTCTATTTTCCTTCTCTTTTTTTCTTAAGGCGCAAAAGTTTTTTTCTTCGGATGAACTATTTAAAAATGCCCGGGATGCCGCTTTTGAATCTAAAAATTATGATAAGGCTAAAGAATTGGCTTACCAGGCGCTGAATATTTCGCCCGGTTATGCTGACATTGATATTTTTTTAGGAAGAATTTATACATGGGATAAAGAATACGATAGCGCCCGGTTTCACTTTACAAAAGTGTTGGACGCTAACCCAGCTAATGAAGATGCGAGCCTGGCTTATGCCGACCTGGAATATTGGAATGAACATTACGAAAACTCGCTCGCAATTTGTGATCGTGCACTTCTACTCTATCCTCAATCAGAAGAACTCCTGGTTAGGAAAGCAAAAAATTTAAGTGCATTAAAAAGATATGGTGAAGCAAAAACAATTGATGCCTCAGTTTTAAAAATAAACAAAAACAATGCAGTGGCTAAGGCTTTGGATATTTCACTCAAAGATAAAGTTGCCAAAAATAAAATTACGGTCGGTTACGAAAATTCCTCATTTAATAAACAATTTGATCAACCGTGGCATTTGGGAAGTATTTCTTATACCCGGAAAACGGCGTTGGGCTCAATCATCGGAAGATTAAATTATGCAAATCGGTTTGGAGAGAATGGATGGCAGGGAGAAGTGGATGCCTATCCGCACATTAGCAAAATATTTTATGCCTATGTAAATTTTGGCTACTCTGGCAATGTTGGCGTGTTTCCAAATTATAGAGCTGGATTTTCTTTGTATGCAAATTTGCCCAAAAGCTTCGAAGCGGAAGTTGGTATGCGATATCTCTATTTTACAAGCTCCACAAATATTTACACCGCTTCATTAGGTAAATACTATAAGAACTTTTTATTTACTGCGCGTACATATCTTACTCCATCGTTAGGAAGTGTTTCTCAATCATACAGTTTGTCTGCGCGATATTATCTAAAAGGTGCAGATGATTATATCGGGTTAAGTATGGGAACGGGCATCTCTCCTGACGATAATAGCCAGAACATTCAGTTTAGCAATAAATTAACGAAGCTTTCTTCCAACAAAATTTCCGCAGAGTTCAATCATACTTTTTTGAAATGGAATATTATTTCGATTGGAGCAGGATTGATCAACCAGGAATATCAACCTTCTGTGAAAGGAAACCAGTTCAATATATCCATCGGCCTGAGCCATCGATTCTAACTCAATTTTTTTATAATTCTTTTTATTCAGTACTCGATTTATTAAATTAAGCAGGGATGGAAATGCCGTGCATTTGAAAAGCACTTTTTATTAAAAAGAAAT
>JBDTKB010000389.1:0-7056 GCA_039935555.1 Ginsengibacter sp.
TTTTCTTTTGGAATATTTAAAATTTCAGTAATAAGCTTAGTAGTAGTAAAAACCTGGTGCCTGTAACAATGTGCGTGCGCCGGCGAAGCAACGTCACAGCAATTTTCACTCTGCAGGCAATGGTTCCCCGTAGCGTCACTCTTTCGAATATGGCGCTGTGGAATACCGTGATAGCTAAATAACATATGATCGTATGGCTCCTCCAAAAATGGCTTTATCACATCGGCGAGTGCGTTTAGATATTGTGGATCATTATAAAACGGATCAACAAAACTCAACTTAAATTTATAGCCCTTTTTTTTATGAATTTCCTTAGCATATTCTACCGCGGTCTCGTAGCTGGACATGGCATAATGCGGGTAAAGAGGCAACGCAATAACTTCCTCAATCAATGGATTTCTTTTTAATAATGCATCAAATCCTGCCTCCATTTGCGGATTTCCATATCGCATTGCAATCTCAACCGGCTCTTCAATTTCCTTTTGCAACGCCTCTTTTAATTCGCGCGTGGTTTCAACAAGCGGTGAGCCTTTTTTAGTCCAGATTATTTTATAGGCTTCAGCAGATTTTGGGGCGCGAAAAGGAACTATAATTCCCTGAACCAGTAAACTCCGGAAGAGCCAGGGTATATCAATTACCCTTTCATCCATTAAAAACTGGTTGAGATATTTTCGCACATCTTTTACTTCGGTTGAATCGGGCGAGCCCAGGTTCATTAATAATATTCCTTTATTAGACATCTTTTTTTAAAATATATGCAAATGTATTTGGTTAAAAATAAACCAGCTGCTTTATATAGTTATGGATCATTTCCATTGTTTTTAAGTAATGAGAAGAATTTTTTTTCAAATTATCCGCTAGGCATAAATAACTTTATAGGGAATTAGCAGATAATGATTTTTAAATGTTTTTAGAATTGAAAGAAGAATTTTATTTTCAATATTGATTTGATTATGCGAAGTGTTTTATGACTTTGTTGTGACTTTCTACATCCCACATAAAAATAATTTTGTACGCTTTATGATAAAATTTGAACCTGTACATAATCTCTTGCATAATTTCTGCGTAGCGGGTATCAATTATCGTAAAAGTGATATCAGTGTCCGTGGCAAATTTTCTCTTCTTCCGGAACATTCTTTGTTATTATTACAACAAGCCACAGCTAAATATTTGCCTGGCTGTATGGTACTTTCTACCTGCAACAGAACTGAAATTTATGGAATGTGTGATCACCCGCATTTGCTTATTGAAATGCTTTGCATGCACACGCATGGTAATATGAAAGATTTTATTGAGCATGGATATCAATACCAGGGTCAGCCAGCAGTTGAGCATCTTTTTAAAGTTGCGGCAGGTCTTGACTCTCAAATAGTAGGTGATAACGAAATTTTGTTTCAGCTTAAGCAGGCAGCAAAGCAAGCTAAGGAAAATAATTGCTTCAATTCGCTTATGGAGCGGGTTGTAAACTTTGCTTTACAGTCTTCTAAAGATATAAAAACGCATACCAAATTGAGTTCAGGAACTGTTTCTGTTTCGTATGCTGCAATTGAAATTATAAAGGAAAGAATCAGGGAGTTAAAAGATAAAAAAATACTGTTAGTTGGAACCGGAAAATTCGGCAATCATATAGGAAAAAACCTTAAAAATTATCTTTCATCATCAGCACTCTTTTTTACCAACCGTACTAATAACAAAGCGATTCAGCTGGCAAAGGAATGTGATGGAAAATTTGTGGATTACACAGATCTGCCCAAATATGCAAACCAAGCCGACATTATTATTGTAAGTTCCGCTGCGGAAACTTATACTATTCATCCATCATTCTTCATTAATAATAAATCACGTTTAATTCTTGATCTTTCGGTTCCACAAAATGTAGATCCAGCCATAAAAAATTTAGCCGGGATAACGTTGCTAAATGTTGACGAAATTTCACTGATACTGGATAACACAATTTCCCTTCGTCGCGCGGAAGTGCCCAAAGCAATGGCTATTTTAAATAAAACCATGGACGATATGATGGAGTGGTACCGCAAACAAGTTAACAACCCAATGTTACGCCACGTAAAAACGCAGCTTTACGAATTAAGCGAATTACATCTTATAACTCAACCCTTCGAAGAAAAAATTCATAAAACAGTATCTTCGCTTGCGATACAATTGCATCAACAAAATAACAAAGGTTGTCAATGCATTAACGCGTTAAGCAGCTACCTTCACATGAATTGAAACAAATAATTAAGATAGGAACAAGGGAAAGTCAATTGGCTGTTTGGCAGGCTATGCTCGTAAAGTCTTTGCTAAAAGAAAATGGGCTGGATTCTGAACTAATTTTTATAAAAAGCCAGGGCGATGTAGATACGGTAACACCTTTGTACGAATTAGGCGTGCAGGGAATATTTACAAAAGCGCTGGATGCTGCGTTACTCAATAAAAATATTGATATTGCCGTACATTCTTTAAAAGACGTACCTACCAAATTGGCAAATGGAATTCGCCAGGCTGCGGTTTTAAAAAGAGCTTCCTTCAAAGACATTTTTGTTTATAAAAACGATCGTTCATTTTTAGATGATAGAATGAGCAATGCAATTATTGCCACCAGCAGTACCAGGCGCATTGCACAATGGCTGCATCGTTATCCAAATCATCGCATTGAAAATTTAAGAGGCAATGTAAATACAAGACTGCGAAAAATTGGTGAGCATGAGTGGCATGGAGCTATTTTTGCAGCCGCAGGCCTGGAAAGAATTGGGCTAAGGCCCGAAAACTCGGTAGATCTTGATTGGATGTTACCTGCTCCGGCCCAAGGTGCAATAACCATCGTGTGCAGAACGGATGATGACTTCTCATTGAATGCCTGCACTTCTTTGAACGATCCAACAACTGCCTTATGTACAAAAATTGAGCGGGATTTTTTAAGGGCTTTACTAGGAGGATGTTCCACGCCAATCAGCGCTTTGGCTTCTATAAAAGATGGCACTTTGGTATTTAAAGGTAATGTTTGCAGACCCGACGGCGGCAAGCTAATTGCAGTTGAAAAAGTTTGTGGCATCGAAGATGGCCAGGATTTAGGAACGATTGTAGGAGCCGAATTTTTACAGAATGAGGAAGCGGAGCAAATAATTTATAACATCAGGAATGCACAAAAATAAAATTCATATTTTAAGCACAAGGCCGGTCGATAAAAACCTTGTTCACGAAGCTGCAAAATTTGATATTGTACTTGATGAAATTTCATTCATTAAAACAGAAGCAATTATTGATGATGAGTTAGATAAGAAAATTAAAAGGTTGTTGCTGCAAGAGCTTAGCATAGTTTTTACAAGTATGAATGCCGTGGATGCCGTTTCCAAATTTATTATTACGAAGCCTACATGGAAAATTTATTGCATTGGTAACACAACAAAGAATTTGGTAAAGAAATATTTTGGAGAAGAAAGCATAATTGCCACTGCTGAAAATGCAGCGCATCTCGCAGACAAAATTGCAAGTGATGCAACAATTTCATCCATTACTTTTTTTTGTGGAGATAAACGAAGAGAAGAGTTGCCCGAAAAATTAAAAAGCAACAATATTAGCGTAGACGAAATAACAGTTTATCGCACAAAAGAAACTGCCGAAATTATTACCAAAACTTACGATGGCATTTTATTTTACAGCCCAAGTGCCGTAAATAGTTTTTTTTTTAAAAATAAAGTTGTAGCTCAAACGCAGCTATTTGCAATTGGTTCAACAACCGCCAATGCCCTGCAACAATTTACAAAACAGCCTGTTTCTATTGCTTCACGGCCGGATAAAGAAAACCTGGTAAAACTCGCAATTAATCATTTTAGTAAAAGTAAAATCTCCTAAATGGAACTATTAAAAAACGATTTATTATTAAAGGCCTTAAGAGGCGAAAACGTAGCCAGGCCACCGGTTTGGATGATGCGGCAAGCCGGAAGATATTTACCGGATTATATTAAGTTGAGAAATAAATATGATTTTTTTACCCGCGTTCAAACTCCTGAACTTGCAGCAGAAATTACTTTGCAGCCAATAGAACAGGTAGGTGTAGACGCAGCAATTATTTTTTCTGATATTCTGGTGATTCCACAAGCTATGGGCCTGGAAGTTTTGATGGAAGAAGGAAAAGGGCCTTCACTGCCGAACGTAATAAAATCACAAAAAGATATTGACGCTTTAGTAACTGATGGCGTGGAAGAAAAATTAAATTATGTTTCAAAAGCATTAACGCTAACAAAGCAACAATTAAATGGCCGTGTTCCTTTAATTGGTTTTGCCGGTGCGCCTTTTACAATTCTTTGCTACATGATAGAAGGAAGAGGAAGCAAGACGTGGGATAAAGCAAAACAATTTTGTTTTACACAACCAACTCTGGCGCATCAGCTATTACAAAAAATTACTGACACAACTATCAGTTATTTGAAAGAACAGGTGAAGGCAGGCGCTGATGTTGTACAGGTTTTTGATAGTTGGAGTGGTTGCCTTAGCCCGGAAGATTTCAAAAATATTGCACAACCATATTTAATAAAAATAGCCGATGCTTTGCACGATATGGCCCCGGTAATCTTATTTCCAAAAGGAAGTTGGTATGCCTTAAAAGATCTCAGTGAAAGTAAGGCAGCAGGCCTGGGTTTGGACTGGTGTGTTTCGCCCGGCGTTGCAAGGGAATTGACAGGTAACAAAATTACTTTGCAGGGAAATTTTGATCCTGCAAAATTGTTATTACCTGTTCCCGAAATTAAGAAAGCTGTTAAAGAAATGATCGATGCCTTTGGAGTTAAAAGTTACATTGCAAATTTAGGGCACGGCATTACGCCTAATATTCCTGTAGATCATGCACGTGCTTTTGTTGATGCCGTAAAAGAGTATGGACAATGATATTTCTCAGGATAAAAATTAAATTGTAGTAAGAGGAATGTTGGATAAGGTTTCATCAGACGGATTTAAAAAACGGTGGATCGAATATGTTTACGATCTGCAGGAAAAAATTTGCCAGGCCCTGGCATCAGAAGATGGAAAAGAAAGTTTTGATATAGATAAGTGGGAACGCGCCGAAGGTAAAGGCGGCGGCGGAATAACACGCACGTTTGCCAATGGAAATGTTATTGAAAAAGGCGGCGTAAATACTTCCGTTGTTTACGGAGAGGTTACAGATGAAATGCGCAGGCAGTTACAAATGGATGGCGATAAATGGTTCGCGTGTGGGTTATCTTTAGTAATACATCCGCGCAATCCCTTTGTGCCAACAGTACATGCCAACTATCGTTATTTTGAACTATATAATGAAGGTGGAAAAGTAATCGACCGATGGTTCGGTGGTGGCACAGATCTTACTCCATATTATTTGTTTGAAGAAGATGCAAAACATTTTCATAAAACTATAAAAAAGGCAATAGATCCTTTTGGAAATCATCTATATAAAAAGTATAAAAAATGGTGCGATGAATATTTTGTCAACTCACATCGCGGAAATGAAATGCGCGGGATAGGAGGTATATTTTATGATCATCTCCGGCCGGCAAACGATGTTGAAGCAGAAGAATTATTTAACTTTCAAAAAGCCGTTAGTACTTCCTTTATTGAAGCATATTTGCCCATAATTAACAGGCGTAAGAATATTCCTTTCACACCTCATGAAATTGAGTGGCAGGAAATACGCAGAGGAAGATATGTGGAGTTCAATTTGATTCATGACCGGGGCACTTTGTTTGGCTTAAAAACAAATGGGCGAACTGAAAGTATATTAATGAGTTTACCTCCCAGGGCTCGCTGGGTTTATAATTTCGTTCCTGATGAGGGCACGGAAGAATATAAATTATTGCAGTCATGTTTGCAACCAAGGGATTGGGCAGAGGCGTGATTTTATTTTTAATTTTACAATTAAGCAATCCAATATGTATTTACAAAAAAGAAGCAGAATTTTGAGACAATCTCCGGCCATAAGAAGCATGGTCGCGGAAACTAGTTTAACTCCGAATAATTTTATTGCGCCGCTATTTATTGATGAAGGCGAAAACATTTCTTTTGAAATTCCATCAATGCCCGGATACTATCGCCGTTCTATAGATGGTACGCTCAAAGAAATAAAAGAATTATGGAGCCTCGGAATTAAGAGTGTTTTGTTGTTTGTAAAAGCCGCGGACGAATTAAAAGATAATACCGGAAAAGAATCATGGAATGATGATGGATTGATGCAGCGGAGTATTAAAGCGATTAAGGATGCACAACCGGAGATGATAGTAATGACCGACGTTGCGTTGGATCCTTATTCATCTTATGGGCATGATGGCATTGTAGAAAACGGCGAGATAGTTAATGATCCCACAGTGGAGGCATTGATAAAAATGAGCCTGAGCCACGCTAAAGCCGGAGCTGATTTTGTTGCACCCAGTGACATGATGGATGGCCGTATTGGCGGCATCAGAAATGCATTTGAAATAAATGGCTTTTCAAGGACAGGCATTATGGCTTATAGTGCCAAATATGCCTCTTGTTTTTATGGCCCTTTCAGAGATGCGCTGGATTCTGCGCCTGGCTTTGGAGACAAAAAAACATATCAAATGAACTTTACCAACCGGATAGAAGCAATTAAAGAAGCAAAACTTGATGAAGAGGAAGGCGCCGACATTATTATGGTGAAGCCCGCCCTGGCTTATCTTGATATTATACGTGAAGTTAAAGATAGTGTAACCCTTCCCGTTAGTGCCTACCATGTAAGCGGAGAATACGCCATGATAAAAGCCGCAGCTAAAATGGGCTGGATCAATGAAGACAAGGCAATTATTGAATGCCTTGGTTCAATAAAAAGAGCCGGCGCTGATTTAATTGCCACTTATTTTGCCAAGGATGCAGTGAAGTTATTGTCGAAATAAAACCCTCTTTTTAATTAATTTTCTTTTTATATTATGAATATTTCTAAAAGCCAACAACTTTTTGCACGCTCTCAACAGTCAATTCCCGGCGGTGTTAATTCCCCGGTAAGAGCTTTCAAAAGTGTTGGTGGCACTCCCCTGTTTATCAAATCAGCAAAGGGCGCGTACATGTTTGACG